>JAAZGT010000296.1 GCA_012511095.1 Alcaligenaceae bacterium | reverse complement strand
GCCGAAGTAGAAACAAAAGCTGTAGCTAAAAAAACTGTCGCTACAGCCGCTAAAAAGTCTACTACTGCACGAGCTAGAAAAGCATCTCGCAAAAGAACTAGACGCTAGAGCATACGTTTACAAAACAATGAATCCTTTAGTAGAAAAAATTCATTCTGTTTTGCCGCAAACGCAGTGCACTAAATGCGGTTATGATGGTTGCCTTCCCTACGCGCAAGCGATAGCCGATGGTGAACAGATTAACCGCTGCCCTCCTGGCGGCGATAAGGGGATAGCCACGCTTGCTAAACTCTTAAATCGCCCCACCCTACCTCTTAATACCGAAGACTGTGGTGAACATACGCCCTTACAGCTCGCTATTATTGAAGAGCGTCACTGCATAGGCTGTACACTTTGCATACAAGCCTGTCCAGTTGACGCTATTATGGGCGCTAATAAATTTATGCACACCATCATTGCCGACCGCTGCACAGGCTGTGAACTCTGCATAGCACCTTGCCCAGTCGACTGCATAGAAATGATTCCGGCTAATCGTGAATGGCTTGATAGCGATGCTGATAAAGCATGGAAAAACTATCAAGCGCGTGAAGCTCGTTTACAAAAGCAAAAAGAAAAGGAGTTGCAACGTTTAGCAACAGCTGCCGAACGCACCCTCAATAAAAATCAAGTAGACACCACAGAAAAAATCGATGCTACAGCAACACAAGATCCAAAACAAATGGCTATTGCTGCGGCACTTGCCAAAGCACGAGCCCGTCGCAAAACTGTAGCACCAACCAATGAACAGGACTAATGAATAAGCTAAAACGTCAAGAAATTTTTGAGCGTTTCCGTGCTGCTAACCCTAAACCGACCACCGAATTAGAATTCAGCAATAATTTTCAATTATTAATTGCGGTGCTTTTATCCGCTCAAGCAACCGATGTTTCAGTAAATAAAGCAATGGGGCCAGTATTTACCACGGTAAAAACACCTCAAGATTTACTCGATATGGGTTTAGAACGCTTTACTGAAGCCATCAAAAGCATTGGACTTTATAAAACTAAAGCAAAAAACGCCCTAGCCACTGCCAAAATACTCGTCGAGCAATATAATAGCGAGGTTCCAAATAATCGAGCAGCCCTAGAGTCTTTACCTGGTGTTGGTCGTAAAACTGCTAACGTCGTATTAAATACAGCCTTTGGTGAAATTGCCATGGCAGTCGATACGCATATTTTTCGCGTATCAAACCGTACTGCTATTGCTAAGGGTAAAAACGTCTTAGAGGTTGAAAAAAGACTTTTAAGATTAGTACCTAAAGAGTTTTTACTTGATGCCCATCATTGGTTAATATTGCATGGGCGTTATGTTTGTACTGCTCGTTCGCCGAAATGTTGGCAATGCGGCATTAGTGATCTTTGCGAATACAAAGAAAAAAACCCACACCCACGCTCTAAAAAGGCAGTTAGTGTAAAAAAAGCAACTAAAAAAGTAGCAAAAAAGGCCACTAAACGAGTTTCCAAAAAAGTAGCCAAGAAAGTTTAAAGGAGTCCCTGTGTTTATCCACCTTGTTGGTCTACTCATTTTTATTTATATTTATGCACGCTTAATACGTAGTTTGCCATTGAGTTGGTGGTTCAAACTTACTTATGCAGGCATTGCCTTGCTTGCCGCGCAAGTACATTTAATACAACGATTCCTTGTAGGTGGTTTAGCTGCTCCAGAGCTTCCTGGATGGTTAGTAATGACGATGGGTTGGTCCTATGCCTCCATGTTGCTTTTGGCCTGCTCTCTACTCTTACGAGACTTATTAATACTACTTAGCTACACCTTTAGCAAAGGTGAGCGTCTTCGTAATATAGTTTTGTCTCCCTTAAACAGCAGCTTTATGTTGATGTTTTCTACCTTTATTTGTGCTGTTGGCGTGTGGCGAGCCGTTAGTTTTCCAACAGTGACTCATATTGATATTGAGATTGATAACTTACCGCCAGCCTTTGAGGGATATCGTATTGTGCATCTCTCTGATTTACATACTAGCCGTCTACTACCTGAATCTTGGCTCGATGAGGTACTTGAAACATCGATTTCATTAAGGCCCGATCTGATTCTGATCACAGGTGACATCATTGATGGTACGCCAGAACATCGTCATCGTGATATTCGCGCCTTTAAAGTACTTGAGGCCAAAGACGGTGTTTGGGCCTCTTTAGGTAATCACGAATATTACTCAGGTCTTGATGATTGGTTAGAGGCCTTTAAAAGAATCAACTTACCTATATTGATTAATGAGCATATTCGCATTAAACGCGGTAGCGATGAAATCGTCTTGGCAGCTGTGACTGATCCTGTTGCTGCACGTTATAACCAAGAAACACCCGATATCGAAAAAGCACTAATTGGTACCAACGCAGACGATACAATTATTTTGATGAGTCATCGACCTATAGATACGCAAAAACATGCCAGTAAAGGGGTTGCGCTACAACTATCTGGCCATACTCATGGCGGTCAAATTATAGGCTTAAATATCCTTACTCAATTAGCCAATCATGGTTATATCATGGGACTTTATAAGGTTGATAAAATGTATTTGTACCTTAACCGTGGCGCTGGTTTATGGGGTGGTTTACCAGTACGTATTGGGGTGGAGTCAGAAATCGCAGAAATCACCCTGCGCTCTAAAATCAAAAGGGCAGAATCACCTCATGCTCCCACCCCTAAAATTGACAGCGAAGATAGCAATTAATAAGTTTATTTACTCAGCATAAATAAACTTACCCTCTTTGACCTGACCCATAATAGCGGCACGTTGGTCAAAACCTTGGTGATCTTGAGGGGTTACATTTAATACGCCCGTTGGCACAATTAAATCCTTAGTGCTTTCTAGTTGCTTACGTAAAGCTTCACGGAACGCTTGAGTGCCAGGTTTATGCCCCTCAGCCAAGGTACGCTCTACAGCGGAATCAGCCAAGATCCAAGCACCCCAGGCATCACTTGAGAACTGAGTAGCTGTCCCTTCACCATAGGTACCTTCGTAAGTCTCAGTAAACTCTAAAGCTTTTTGCTTTGCAGGATGCTCCTTAGGTAAGGTTCTAGCTACTACGCTAGGCCCTGTAGGAAATAAGGTGCCCTCAACCACAGCGCCCCCCACCTGCAAAAACTCAGGCGTGGCAATGCCGTGCGTTTGATAAATCATGCCCTTATAGCCGCGCTCATGCAAGGTCTTTTGTGGTAATACTGCTGGTGTACCAGATCCTGCTACTAAAATCGCATCTGGGTTAGCACTCATTAATTTGAGTACTTGTCCCATGGTGCTATTGTCAGTGCGTTGGAACGACTCACGCGCTACGATTTCGAGCTTGTCTTTAGCAGCTTCAGAAAACTCACGCCACCAACTATCACCATAGGCATCAGCAAAGCCGATGAAACCGATTTTTTTATAGTCACGTTTAAGCATATCTTCAACGACGGCCTGCGCCATTAAATTATCATTTTGCGACATTTTATAGGCCCACTCACGACCACCCTCACCGACTGGTTGCACCACACTGCCTGAACCCACCAAAGAAATCATTGGTGTTTTAGTTTCTTTAAGCACATCTAAAATAGCCAAGGCTGAAGCCGTGATGTTAGGTCCGACTAATAAGTCGATATTATCCTCAGATGTTAGTTTGCGGACATTACGCACCGCCTTACTTACATCAGTCGCATCGTCAAGCACAATGTAGCGCGCAGGCTCGCCACCGAGGGTTTTGGGCCATAGATTAATAGCATTTTGTGATTGAATACCAATGGCTGCCGCAGGGCCAGTACTAGATACAGTCACACCCACAACAACCTCTGCAAGAGCCGCACTTGGCAATGCTAGGACTAACAAAGTACTAAAGAGTAGTTTTTTCATGCTTAAAAAATAAAAATAATTAATTAACACTATAGAGATTGTACCGAAATCTCAGTCATTTTTAGAAATAAAAAAACCTAGCTACCTGTGATTAAACAAGTAGCTAGGTTATAGCAATCAAAATTAATTGACCACCTCAGCCTTTTTTTTCTTTTTAGGTCTGGGCTCATCAAAGGCGAGGGTGACATTATCATCAGAGTCGATATCGATGCTTACATAGCCACCATTTTCCAAATGACCAAAGAGTAACTCATCAGCCAAAGCACGACGAATTTTATCTTGAATCAATCGATGCATCGGACGCGCACCCATGAGCGGATCAAAGCCATGTTCTGCCAAATAGGCACGCAATTTGTCACTGAACACCACCTCAACCTCTTTGGTACGTAGCTGTTGCTCAAGTTCAATTAAGAACTTATCAACCACACGCAAGATAATATCGCGATCAAGCGGCGCAAAGGAGATAATGGCATCGAGACGGTTGCGGAACTCAGGCGTAAAGGTGCGATTAATTTCGACCATTTCATCACCCTGTTGAGAGCTTTGAGTAAAGCCAATACTACCCTTGCTGAGGCTTTGCGCACCCGCGTTAGTAGTCATGATAATAACTACATTGCGGAAATCAGCTTTGCGACCATTGGTATCGGTTAAGGTACCATGGTCCATTACCTGCAAGAGAATATTGTAAATAGCAGGATGCGCTTTTTCGATTTCATCGAGTAACAGCACACAATGTGGATGCTTATTAATCTGTTCGGTTAATAAACCCCCATCATCGTAGCCCACATAGCCCGGTGGCGCACCAATTAAGCGAGATACTGCATGAGCTTCCATATACTCTGACATATCAAAGCGCAATAACTCGATACCTAAGGCAGCGGCTAATTGCTTAGACACCTCGGTTTTACCGACACCCGTAGGACCGCTGAATAGGAATGAGCCAATTGGTTTATCCTCGCGACCCAAGCCTGAATGCGCCATTTTCATAGCTGATACTAAGGCAATAATTGCCTCATCTTGACCAAAAATAGTTGCTTTTAACTCGGACTCTAAGTCTTGTAGCTTACTACGCTCATCACTAGAAACAGAGGCCACTGGGATACGTGCCATTTTAGCAATAGTTTCCTCGATCTCAGTCTTGCCTAATAACTTTCTTTGACGAGACTTAGGCAATAAACGCTGAGCTGCGCCCGCTTCATCAATAACATCAATGGCTTTATCAGGTAAAAATCTATCGCTCAGATAACGTACTGATAGCTCAACCGCAGACTCAATCGCTGCTTGGGTATAACGAATATCGTGATACTTTTCAAAATGCGATTTTAAGCCCTTAAGAATCTCTACAGTTTCATCTTGTGTGGGCTCCACGACATCGACTTTTTGGAAACGACGAGATAAGGCATGATCTTTTTCAAAAATGCCACGGTACTCTTTGTACGTAGTCGCACCCATGCAGCGCAACTTACCTGAAGATAGAGCAGGTTTTAATAAATTACTCGCATCCATGGTACTACCCGAAGTAGAACCTGCACCAATCATGGTGTGAATTTCATCAATAAATAAGATGGAATTTTCAATGCCTTCGAGTTGCTTAAGTAAAGACTTAATACGTTGCTCAAAATCACCGCGATATTTAGTGCCCGCTAATAAAGAACCCATATCTAGGGAATAAATCTGAGCCGTTTTTAACACGTCGGGTACCTTACCGCTTTCAATGCGCTGGGCTAAACCCTCGGCAATCGCTGTTTTACCAACGCCCGCCTCACCAACCAATAAAGGGTTGTTTTTACGACGACGACACAAGACCTGAACAACACGATCAAGTTCGTGTTCACGACCAACCACTGGATCTAATTTGCCCTGTTGGGCTAATTCATTGAGATTAACCGCCCATTGTTGTAATGGCGTCGATTGCTCTTCTTCAACCGCTTCTACGGTGTTGTTAGGAAGGGCTTTCTGCTCTGGCTCTTTATCGACCTTGTCTTTGGTTACACCATGCGATAGGTATTCAATAATGTCGATACGGTTGATTTCTTGTTCTTGTAAAAAATAAACGGCATGCGCATCTTTTTCAGAGAATAAAGACACTAAAATATGCGCACCTGTCACCTCGCGCTTTGACTTATCAGAGCTCGCCGAGCCATGAGTAGCGTTAACATGCATCACAGCGCGTTGGATCACTCGTTGAAAGCCTAATGTTGGCTTTGCATCGCTTTCATCGTCTTCGCTCACAGTGGGCGTATTATCCTCAATAAAAGTGGATAGTTGTTTTTGTAATAATGGGATATTGGCGTGACAAGCCTGCAAGACCTCCGTGGCCTCGCTATTATCCAATAGGGCTAGTAGCAAATGCTCGACTGTCACATACTCATGGCGTCGTGAACGTGCCGAAACAAACGCTAAGTGGATCGTCACCTCGAGAGCTTGGGAAATCATATACGTACCTCATTAAAGTCAGTTGAGTCAGTCGAAGTAGAACTTCACAACTAACTACTTACTCGTAAATACATTTAAACTGGTTCACAACTACAACGCAAGGGATATTCGTGTTGTCTAGCATAATCCCTAACCAAATCCACCTTAGTCATTGCAATATCGCGAGTATAAACACCACAAACCGCCTGCCCCTCGTGATGAACCTTAAGCATCAAAGCCACCGCACGCTCAACATCAAAAGAAAAAAAGCGTTGCAAAACGTCAACCACAAAATCAGTCGTGGTGAAATCATCGTTGTGCATCAAAACTTGGTAAAAAGGAGGCGGTTTAACCGCACTCTTCTGCTTCTTTTGGACCTTAGAAATATCAGTATTGGTAGACATTCTTCAAAGAAATAAAATGAATAGTGAAACAGTAAAATTAATTAAAGGAGTGACTCTAGCTTAACTGATGATGTTGAATATTGCTTATATCTGAGTCCGATCACAAACAATTCAAGCCGATCCTTTAAAATCAATAGTACTTTATAAATTATTGATACCCCAAGCACTGCAATGAGATACCTTCTTCAATTACTAATTAGCCTTAGTATAGTTAATTTTATAAGCCCTAGTACCGTAGAGGCTCAAGTCATTCGCCAAGATCAAGCGCAAAGCTTAAAGCAAATACCCTTGCGCATTGGCAATGCTTCGCTAATTGCAGAGGTTGCTGATACCTATCATAGCCGTCAAATCGGTTTAATGCATCGCCATTTTATGCCAGATAATCATGGCATGCTTTTTGTTTTTGCGAATCCTCAACCATTATGTTTTTGGATGCGCAATACACATATTCCACTCAGTATTGCCTATCTCGATGAGCATGCTAAAGTGATTGATATATTTGATATGCAGCCCTTAGATGAAAACAGTATCTGCTCAACTAAGCCCGCACAGTTTGCTCTAGAGGTTAATCAGGGCTGGTTTAAACGACATCAAATTAAACAAGGCGATGCAATACAACGTATTGAGTGGAGCGATATACCAAAGGCTCAATAGCAACAATTTATTTACAATTAAAACACTACCTTGGAATCTTTATGAAAAAACGTTTATTTTTTGGTCTTTGTATAGCGGCTAGTATGACACTCAGTGCTTGCGGCTCCTTTGGTACTCAACAAGTAGGCGATGAGACCTACCTTAGAGTCTTCGACCAACCCACCGATAAATTACCTAGAAATCTAGCCGAATGTCTTAATGAAAAACTCAAGGGCTACCAAGAAAGCGCCTATATACGACCCAAGACGACAGAAATATGGGTAGGTGC
>JAAZGT010000041.1 GCA_012511095.1 Alcaligenaceae bacterium | reverse complement strand
GATGATTTTTGAGGTTGAGACGCACCAGAACAGCTATTATTGCAATGGCAATCAATAAATAAATGATTTGCAGTTGATGGGTATAAAAAAGTCCAATAATTACAATCACTATTAAATCATCAATGACGGCCAAGGCCATTAAAAAGATTTTTAATGAAATTGGCACGCGACTCCCAACTAAGGCCAAGACACCAAGTGCAAAAGCAATATCTGTGGCAGCAGGCGAGGCCCAACCAGGCATGGTCATTGGGTCACCCCAATTAAAATAGAGATATATCAGGGCTGGGATAGTCACGCCACCTAAGGCCGCGGCAAAGGGCAAAATACGTTTTTGACGTGTACCGAGGTCACCAATAATCAGTTCTCTTTTAACCTCAAGACCGACGAGTAAAAAGAAAATCGCCATCAACGCATCATTAATCCAATGCAAGATGGAAAGATTTAAGAATTTCGATTCCAATACAGAAAAATAGCTATTAGCTAGCCCCGAATTGGCAAAAACCACCCCTAAAATTGAGGCTAATATAAGAATAACGCCAGCTGCTTGTTGGCTATTGAGCAATTTAGAAAATAGGCTCTGTTTTTTGGTGTGATTGATGTCATTCATGAGAGTTGTATTAAGTCATTTTGATGGTGAATTAAATTTTAAAGAGAAAAGGAATTATTCTAACATTCAGTTTAGCGAGTTGTAACCGTCTAAATTCATCAAAGTACCTAGATTTGTATCAATTTATGAATCGATGCTCTGGATAAAGGTGTTGCAGGTGCTTTTTATACAATTACTGATGTTTCATTGTTCTTTGATACGAAAAGCTTAATAAAATCTTTTGTGACAGACTAAGTTAGTAGTGTATTATTAAAAGTCTAAACTATTTTGTCATGTGTATTTTCAGCTCAATAGGAGAGTCATTATGAAAAAATTAGCATGTATCTTAGGTGCTTCAGTTGCTTTAAGTGCCACTGTGTTTGCTCAAACCGCTGCCGATGTTAAGGAAACTGATACCTTAAATAAAGATGCAGAAATTGTTGTGACCGAAACCGAGGTTAAAGCAACCCAAGTTGCTAGTGACGAAGTACAAATTGATGAGTCTATTGTAGTTTCTGAAATTGTTCCAAATCGTGGTGAAACAGAAGCAACGCCTGTTAGCGTTTTAGTTGGCCGCTGGCTTGGTGTCGTACCTTGTGCAGATTGCCCAGGTGTTGAGCTGGATTTAATCGTTGAGGCTGATGGAAGCTTTAGTCTAACTGAGACTTACCAAGATACTAAAGACGGTGTTAAAACCTCCACAGGTACTGCAGTAATTGATCCTGAGACAGGTGCTTTATCACTACAATTATCTAATGGTGAAACTCGTGTGATGTCATTACAACAAGAGCAGTTAATCTATATTGATGCTGAGGGTAATATCCAAGCCGAATATATGTTACAAAAGGAAAAGGCTGATAAATAAGTCTTTAAGTACACATTAGCTTATTAGGGAGCTCTATGAAAAAGTTAGCATTTGCTTTGCTCGGTGTGGTTACCGCATTATCTACTGCATGCGCTAGTGGCATCAATAGTAATCAAGCGGTTGATGACAGCGCCAATATTAGTGATGCAGTAAGCGTTGACACTGCACTTGAACCAACGATCGAGGGTCCAACGCCACAAGTGGTGGATTGGGACGGTCGTTGGAGCGGTGTAATTCCATGTGCTACTTGTCCAGGTATCGCTGTTGATTTAATCTTCAACAAAGATGGTACTTTTTGGATGAAAGAAAAGCATGTAGACTCTGTCGAAGCTGCCGTGCTAACTAAGGGTACACTTAAGTGGAATGAAAACACGCGTATCCTTACCCTGAGTTCGCCTAAGCGTGATCAAAAGCTGTTGTTTTCTGAAAGTAGCGCTGTGTATTTAGATAAAAATGGCAGCCCACTACCAGAGTACGAGCTTCATAAGCAGGCTGAGTACAGAGCACTTGGGCAGCAACTCATCCTACCTTTACAAAGTATTAGGGTTGAGGGTAATTACGTGTTATTTAGTGGCTTACTCAACTTTAAGGATGAACAAGATCGCGGTTTTAAATCCGTAGAGGGTGAGGTGGCCATTGATTGCGCAAAACAGCACGTCGCCTTTAAAGATGCGAGTTATTATTCACAAATAGATGCATTAGGTGAGCGCATTGTAAATGTCTCACAACAGGTGATGGGTGGCTGGTCTTTGTCTAAGAGTACTGATGAAAGCGTATTT
>JAAZGT010000295.1 GCA_012511095.1 Alcaligenaceae bacterium | reverse complement strand
TTGTCACTATGAAATTTATTGATCACTGCGTTCTTACGCTCTAGTGAATAACGGCCCATAAATAGTATCCTTACCGCTCTCTTGATTTAAATTTAGAGGGTGACAACTATCCTGACATAGAGAGCTATTAATGACAAGCAACAAGAGATATCACTACAACTTAGATTTTCGAAAGAGGTTTTAAAACAAATTGAGTGGCATTCAAAAAAAGATGTGCTTGGTGGAGAATTAGTAGCTATTGATTTCCAGGGCCTAGCTTTCACCCGTAGCGTGCTATTTAGTGAGGCAATTGAGTTGCTACAGGAAATAGCCGAGGATTGGGACACCTCTGTTGGTGTGTTAAATGCGATTGATGAGTTTCTAGGGAAGGTTAAAAAATGCGAACACGATGCCCTAACTGCGGCACCACGCTTAGTTTAGATGCGTTGATTAGCCACGATGCAGCACGTGATGCGCTAACCGCTGCATTTAAGCTATCTGGACCACTAGGCAAAGCGCTCATTAAGTATTTAGGCTTATTTCGCTCACAGAGTCGTGACCTGTCGATGGATAGGGTTGCGCGACTTATCCAAGAGCTAATGCCTGATATTCAAGCTCAACGTATACAACGTAACCGCACATTACACGATGCACCACTCGTTGCTTGGATTTGGGCGATGGAGCAAACCGTTGCTGCACGAGAGCAAGGACGTTTGCAATTGCCTTTGAAATCTCACGGTTTTTTGTATGAGGTGCTAACAAGTTATAAACCCGTTAATTCATCTGTCTTAATAGAACAACCAACTGCTTCTTTGCCAAGCATCTCAAATCAAAGCAAGGTGATGAATAGTATTAGCTCACTGGAGAAGTTTAAATGAGGTGGTTTCAACGTGAAATAGCGACAGGTTTCCAAAAACTGCTGACACTACGGTTAAAAAACACACCAGCTGACGCAGTTATTGAGGGCACATTGGCGACATGGATTGAAGCCACGACCATTGACAGAGTATGGAATGAAAACACTGACACAGAACGTATTCGCTCTGCATTCCGCACACTTTGCGCTCATAGCGAAGCATGGCCAACGATTAGCCAGTTTCTAAATGCACTGCCAGCACCAGAGCCAGTACCAACGTTACCAGAACCTAGGGTGCCACCAGAAGTGGCACTTAAGAATCTAAATAAAATTAAAGAAATGTTAAGCAAAAAACCTATATATCAGGAGCTTAAAAATGACTGACATGGACACTAAAAAAATTCTTGAAAAAATAAAAAAAATGCCTAGCATTGAGCAAATCAGCCAATGAGCATGAAGCCGCACAAGCGCTAAAACACGCTCAAAAGTTGATGGTGCTTTATGGCATAGATGACGTTGATTTGCAATTAAGTCGCATAACGTCAGTAGACATCCCGTGCAATAAAACATTTCCAAAATGGCAATTAAATTTATTGACGTTAATTGATCTTGTGTTCGGCTGCAAATGTTATCAAAAGATTGATGCACTTGGGCGTTCAGAAATTCATTTTTATGGTTTTAACGGGAAAGCAGAAATCGCTAGCTATGCCTATGAAGTTCTATTAAGACAGATTAAGCGAGATCGTCTTGAGTTTATCCGTACGCACTTAAAACGAGTTCGTGTCGCAAAAAACAAAACCTTTCGTGCAGATAAATACTGCGAGGGTTGGATTGATGGTGCATACAATTCCGTTAAAAGAATGATCTTGTCCACCGAAGAGGAACAAATGCTTGATAAATATTTAAACGCTCGAATTAAGAATCCTCAGACAATTAAGCCACGAAATCAATCAAACTCAGTAACGACAAGCACTACATACGACGATAAATATCGAGGCTACAACGCCGGTAAACAAGCAAACATTCACAATGCAGTAAATAGCAATCAAAAACCAACATATAAATTAGGGTGACACTATGAGTAAGCAAGAGTATAAAAAAGACAGCCAAGGCCGTTTAGTGCCTATCGAAAGCATTAAAGATATTGATTTAGCTAGAGATGAGCTAGTTCTAGAGATTGTTGAAAAAGCCAAGAAAGTAAATAGTGAACTAAGCGAATTTAAACGTTCAGCATTTGAAGATATTCAAGCATTCATTGATCTCTCAGCAGAAAAATACGACGCTAAAATTGGTGGTCGCAAAGGCAATGTAACTTTGAACAGCTATGACGGTAAATACAGAATTATGAGAGCCACTCAAGACCGTATTGCATTTGATGAGCGGATTCAAGCTGCTAAAGCTTTAATTGATGAATGTTTAAAAGACTGGACCGCTGGTGCTCGCACTGAGGTTAGCGCAATTATTGACCGCGCATTTGAAGTTGACAAAGAGGGGCAACTCAATACAGGTCGCATTCTGACACTTCGACGAGTGAATATCGATGATCCTCGATGGGTTAAAGCGATGAAGGCTATTGCCGACTCAACTCAAGTCGTGAGTAGCAAGTCGTACATTCGTGTATATGTGCGACAAGGTGATACTGAAGAGTATGTTCAGCTACCTCTTGATATAGCAAGTGTTAATTATGACTAAACAATTATCACCCAAAACCCGTCTTATCAGACTAATACAAATCGCTAAACGCGAATTAGGCATGGACGAAGAAACGTATCGCTCAATTCTTGTGGAAATTGGAAATAAGAGCTCGTCTACTAAGATGAGCATTTCCGAACTGGAGCGTGTGTTGGAACACATGAAAAAATGTGGTTTCAAAGTGATTCCAAAAAACAGGAAAGCTGGAAACTTAACGATGGCAACCGATGATCAATCTCGAATGATAAGAGGGTTATGGTTAGAACTACACGAAAAAGGTGCAGTTCGTAACCCTTCTGAGTATTCGCTTAGCCGTTATGTCAAGCGCATCACAGGGAACGATGCGCTACAATGGACCACAGTTGAGCAAAAATCTATTATTATCGAAACCCTTAAAAAATGGCTAAATCGTATTAATAAGGAGTGAGCATGACTTTTGAAGCATATTCTAGAGGCCGTCTAACAGAGTTTATGTTGGATACCAAATCAAATTTGGCCGATTTTTTACTAAAACATGTGGACTTAGATACTGAGCAAGCTGAATCAATCTCGACCGAGTTTATTAATCATTTGATGCGCAACTGGGGAGGTCAACAAATCTATATTCCGAATGGTGCTTATATTCAAACAACAAAAAGGGATATAGACCTTTATCGAGAGTTTCGTGGTAATAATAGCTACGAATTGGCGAAAAAATATAACATTTCGGTTCAGTGGGTGTATCAGATAGTCAATCGTATGAAAGAAATTGAGTTGCAAAGTAGACAGACAGATATGTTTATTAATCTAAAAGCAGCCAACGATGAAGACTAATTGCCTTACATGAATGAGCACCTATAAGACGGGGATTGATGTTTATTTTTGAGTTACACCTACAGTAAC
>JAAZGT010000294.1 GCA_012511095.1 Alcaligenaceae bacterium | reverse complement strand
TTAAAACCTTATCAACAAAGCCAGCAAAAAATCTGCTGGCTTTGTTGTTCCTAGTGTATTTTTAGAAGAAGCCCAATGCTTGATCACTGTAACTTACTAATAAACACTTCGTTTGTTGATAATTCGCTAAGGCCATCTTATGGGTTTCTCGCCCAATACCTGATTGCTTATAACCGCCAAAGGCCGCATGCGCTGGATACATATGATAGCAGTTGGTCCAGACTCGACCTGCTTGGATACCACGACCCATGCGATAGGCTTGAGAACCGTCTCTACTCCATACTCCTGCACCTAGACCAAAGATAGTGTCATTCGCAATCTCAAGCGCTTCTTCTTCATCTTTAAAAGTCGTCACCGCAGCAACAGGACCAAAGATCTCCTCTTGGAACACGCGCATTTTATTATCACCTTTTAATAAGGTTGGCTTCACAAAATAACCGGTATTTAGTTCGCCACCTTGGAGATTTCTCTCACCACCGGTTAAACAAGTCGCACCCTCTTCGCGTCCTAAATTGATATAGCCCAGAATACGATCTAATTGCACCTCAGACACTTGCGCCCCCACCATCGTGGATTTATCGAGTGGGTGACCTTTTTTAATGCTTTCTACACGCGCGACGACTTTTTCAATAAAACGCTCATAGATAGACTCTTGAATTAACAAACGCGAAGGTGCGGTACACACCTCACCTTGGTTTAGAGCGAACATGGCCGCACCCTCAAGTGCCTTATTTAAAAAGGCGTCATCAGCTGACATCACGTTTTCAAAGAAGATGTTCGGGCTCTTACCGCCTAACTCAACCGTAGCTGGAATTAAGGTCTCTGCAGCATTACGCAAGATTTGCTGACCCACTGGAGTCGAACCTGTAAAAGCCACTTTGGCGATGCGCTTACTCGATGCTAAAGCCTCACCCGCTTCTTTACCAAAACCAGTCACGATATTAACCACACCTGATGGTAATAAGTCGCCAATGACCTCCATCAACAACATAATTGAGCCGGGTGTCTGCTCAGCAGGTTTCATCACCACTGTACAACCAGCAGCCAATGCTGGTGCAAGCTTCCAGCTAGCCATTAAGATGGGGAAGTTCCACGGGATAATCTGCCCCACCACACCAATTGGTTCTTGGAAATGATAGGCCACGGTATTAGGATCAAGATCAGAAATGGCCCCCTCTTCGGCACGTAAACAGCCCGCAAAATAACGGAAATGATCCACTGCTAAGGGTAAGTCAGCCGCCATAGTTTCACGTAAAGGCTTACCATTATCAAGGGTCTCTGCAACTGCCAATAGTTCAAGATTTTGTTCAATACGATCGGCGATACGAAGTAAGACAGCAGAACGCTCATGCGCTGGGGTTGCAGCCCATGATTTAAAAGCTGCATGCGCTGCATCTAAGGCCAAGTTCACATCATCCTCATCTGAACGTGCTGCCTCAGAGAAGTTCTGCCCCGTAATTGGGCTCACATTTGCAAAATAATTACCCGCGACTGGCGGTACCCACTTACCTCCAATGTAGTTTTCGTAACGTTTTTTATACGGGAAATCTAAATCAATTCCAAAGCTTTTTAAATCAACTGTACTCATTTATGCTCCTCCTAGGGAATATTAATTTCGGCAACAAAGAGCTATTAATTAAACTTCTATTTCTGTTTGCCTAGGCAAATAGTATAGAAGTAAAAAGTGCTAAAAAGTAATTGATAAAAACCATTAGAAATGCATGTTTGGGGCGTAGCAAAAAACAAAAGAGCTCAACCACCAGTAAGTTGAGCTCCTTATCAATTGCAATAAAGCGATATGATTTTATGTAGAATCAATAAAATTAATCTAAGCGTTGTACGATCGTTGCAGTTGCCATGCCATGACCAATACACATGACTTGTAGACCAATTTCACCATCAACATGTTGCAAACCAGATAGCATCTTAGCCATTAAACCGCCACCCGTTCCACCGAGTGGGTGACCATGCGCAATAGCACCACCCCAAGGGTTAAAGACATTGCTATCAGGCTTAAACTCGCGCTCAAAACACAATGCCACACTGGCAAATGCCTCGTTGACCTCGATCCAGTCTAAATCCTTAATTGTTAATCCTGCTTTGGCTAAGGCCTGATGCGTTGCCGGGATAATACCGGTGAGCTGCATGATGGGGTCAGAGCCAACGACAACACGGGCCAAAAACTTGGCCTTAGGTTTTAAACCTAGCTCGGTGGAATGACCATAACGGCCTAATAATACAGCCGAAGCACCATCAGACATTTGGCTCGCATTCGCAGCGGTCACCTTACCTGTTTCGGCGGTTCTAAAGACAGGTGCCATAGAATCCATGCGTGCTCTATCAATAGAGTCTCTTACACCCTCATCATAATCTAAAGTGATGGTATTACCCTCTTTATCTACGCCCTGTACTGCCACGATTTCCTTGTGCCATGCTCCATCACGCGCCGCCTTAGCCCGACGATGGCTTTCTACCGCAAAATCATCTAATTCCGCACGCGTTAAAGACCAATGATCGGCAATCAATTCTGCGCTTTCTACTTGGTGTGGAATATCAAAACGCTTTAATAGCTTAGGGTGCAAGTTATCGAAACCCATAAAGTCATGCTTGCCTAAGGTCAGGTCAAGGAACATAGGCACTCGACTCATACTCTCTACACCACAAGCAATTGCAAAATCCATATCACCCATACCAACTGCTTGAGCGGCTGCATGAACGGCATATTGACTCGAACCACACATACGGTTCATAGAAACCCCTGGGACAGTTTCAGGAAAACCTGCTACCAATAACGCTTGACGTGCAATGTTACCACCCTGCTCTCCGGCTTGGCTCACACAACCGGCTAATACGTCACCAACAAGTTCAGATTGCACACCAGAACGCTCAACCACAGCCTCAAGTGCCGTCGCCAGTAAGGTATCTGGTCGTGTTTCTCTTAAGGCGCCGCCGCGACGACCAAATGCTGTACGAACAGCTTCTACAATGACTACCTCATTGGAGTCTATCTTACTCATTTCATTTCCTTTTTATTAATTAATAATTTAAGCCAATTCTCGGGCGATGATATTGCGTTGAATCTCTGAAGTGCCTTCATAAATTTGCAATACTTTGGCATCCCGGAAAAGTTTTTCTGCTGGGTACTCAGTTGAGTAACCCATGCCACCAAATACTTGAATTGCTTCTGTCGCAGCCCACATGGCTGAATCTGCTGCAGTGACTTTTGCCATTGAGGCTTCAATGGTATTTTTAAAACCATTATCTAAACGCCAAGCGGCTTGATACGTCAGCAAACGTGCAGTTTCTAAGCGAATGCGCATATCCGCTAATTTATGAGCAATGGCTTGGTGTGCAAACAACGGCTTACCCATTGATTCGCGCTCTGCAGCATAGGCTAAGGACTCATCGAGGCAACGCTGAATCAAACCCACACCAAACGCCGCTACCATTGGTCGCGAATGATCAAATACCTTCATGGCGATTGAGAAACCATCACCCTCTTTTCCTAACAACTGCTCATCAGCCACAAAAACATTATCAAAAAACACTTCACAAGCTGGCGCTGCTCTTTGACCCATCTTAGAAAGCGGCATACCAACTGACAGCCCTTCGCTGTCCGCCGGCACAATAAAGACAGACATCCCTTTATGACCTGCTTCAGGATTTGTTTTTGCAAAGACAACAAAGAACTCCGCCATATTGGCGTTAGAAATCCATATTTTGCTGCCTGTTAATTGATAACCACCCGGTACTTTTATGGCTTTTGTTTTGATGGAGGCCACATCTGAGCCCGCTGAGGGTTCAGTCAGTGCAAAACTAGCCATTGCCCCAGAGGTTAAACGTGTTAGGTACTTTTCTTTTTGTTCATGAGTACCCGCAATTAAGATAGGCTCAGCCGCTAATGTATTAATACACAAAGCGGCACCAATGCCTAAGCAACCATGACAAAGCGCTTCGGTAATCAATACCAACTCCAAACTGCCTAAACCCGCACCACCATACGCTTGCGGCAATGTTGAATTAAGTAAACCCAAAGAAAAAGCTTCGTTATAAATATGCATTGGAAACTTTTGATCTTGATCGGCTTGACCTGCGATAGGTCTAATTTCGTTATTTGAGAACTGTTGCGTCAAAGACTGTATTTGCTTCTGTTCTTCAGTCAATTCGAATTGCATATTAATGCTCCTTTTATGGCACATGTCACAAAACGCAGGCAACAAGTGTCCTTACAGCCACTTAGTGGCTGTTATTAAAATAAAAAATTAAAGATTGAAAAATTAGAAATTAGGCATACAT
>JAAZGT010000293.1 GCA_012511095.1 Alcaligenaceae bacterium | reverse complement strand
TGAGCGCTAAATCAAATAATAAGATCTCAGCATTTTCAGCTTGACTTAAGTAAATCTTAGGCTCATCTACAATTTTCAACGCATCACCAGCTTTTAACACCAATTCGTCATTTACAGTGACTTGACCGCGTGCTACATGCAAATAGCCAGAGCGCTCTTGTTCCCAATGGTATTCGAGGCTGTCATCACCATCTAAAAGCGTGGCGTAAATCGATGCGTCTTGATGAATCTTTACAGAGTCATCTTGGCCTGTAGGTGACACAATAAGACGCCATTGACCTTTTTTACTTTGTGGCTCAAAGTGTTTTTCCTCATAACTGGGTTGTAAGCCCATGATGTCAGGTTGAATCCAAATCTGTAAAAAATGCACAGGGCTGTTACTCGAGTGATTAGACTCACTATGCATGACGCCGGTACCGGCACTCATGCGTTGCACATCACCGTAATGGATGATCGAGCCGTTGCCCATACTGTCTCTATGTTCTAGGCCACCATCAAGCACGTAGGAGATAATTTCCATGTCTTTGTGGCCATGCGTACCGAAACCACGGCCGCCTTGCACGCGGTCTTCATTAATCACGAGTAAGGGGCCAAAGCCCATATGCTGTGGATCGTAATAATTGGCAAATGAAAATGAATGACGTGAACTTAACCAACCGTGTTCTGCTACACCACGGTCTTCACTGTGACGGATTTCTAACATCTACATTCCTTTATAAAATTATTGAGTAACGATTTCGAAGTTAATATCGATACCGTCGGCCACAATACCTGTGCTTTTCCATTGACCTTCACCAATGCTGAAATCGTTGCGTTTAAAGCTAAAATTGCCTTTAAAAATGCCTTTATCACCATCTTCAGTAAAGCTAAACGGTGCGCTAATTAACTGGCTGTGGCCTTTAATAGCAAGCTCACCTTGAACCTCATAGTTATTGTCACCTAAGGCCTTTACCTTGGTTGCATTAAAGGTGGCTAAAGGGTGTTGAGATATAGCTAACCACTCATTTTTAGCAAGTTCATTATTAGCGTCTGCATTACCTGTGTCCACTCCCGATAGCGCTACTTCAATAGAAAGTTTCGCATCATCAGGTTGCTCAGGATTGAAGCGTAGTTCATTGGCTTTTAGCTCTGTCACCTTACCTTTCATCTTGACGTTCATTTGGCTATAGTTAAAAGTAACATTACTCGCTTCAGTATCTAAACTTGTATACTCTTTTGCATTAGCCACGCCAAATAAGGCACTTAAACTAAGGGTGGTGCTTAGGCTTAATGCGCCTAATAAATTCATTCGTTTATTCATCATAAATCCTTTAATCTTAAAATTTTATCTCTGACTTAATTGAGGTAACATACGACGCATCACCTCGTCTTTTTTTATCAAATGATGGTGTAAAGCCGCGCCTATGTGACCTACCAAGGTCAGTATTAAGCTCCAGTTAAGTACGATATGTACGGTTCTTAATAAGGCACCTAGTTCTACGTTTTGAGGCACTAGGTCAGGTAACGTGATGACTCCAAACCACACTACTGTAAAACCTTGGGCTGAACTCATTAACCATCCGCTCATCGGTATTGCTAGCATTAATGCATACAAAATCCAATGACCTGCATGAGCTGCTAAACGTAACATAGGACTCATATCGGCAGGCAGTGCTGGTGCAGGATGGCTTAAGCGCCACGCTAAGCGCACAATTGATAAAACTAAGATGCTGATTCCAGCCCATTTATGCCATGCATATACTTGCAGTTTGTTGGGCGATAGGGGCAAATCAACCATATAAAAACCTAGGGCTAAGGTGCCGAGAATGCCCAGCGCAATTAGCCAATGTAGAAAAATGGCGGTGCGGTTATAGCGTTCTGCGTTGCTCATTTAATTCTCCTATTTGTATTGATAGTCTCTACTTTAACAACTTCATTAATATGAATAAATGGCTAATAATATAATTATCTATTTCTATTTTAGAAATAATCAAAACAAAAAAAGGGTGAACCCATATGATGAGTTCACCCTTTACCAACAAGGTTATACCCCGTTTTATTTAAACGCCGTCTCAATAAAGCTTCTGAGCTTTCTAGAGTGAATACGTTCTTTAGGCATACTTCTTAGAATTTCTAATGCGCGTATACCGATTTGTAAGTGTTGTCCTACTTGCACACGATAGAACTCAGTGGCCATACCAGGTAACTTTAATTCACCATGCAAAGGTTTGTCGGAAACGCACAATAAGGTCCCATAGGGTACGCGGAATCTAAAACCATTAGCTGCGATAGTGGCTGACTCCATATCGAGTGCAATTGCGCGAGCTTGTGATAGACGCTGCACCGGACCCTCTTCGTAACGTAATTCCCAGTTTCTATTATCAATACTAGCGACAGTACCGGTACGCATAATGCGTTTCAGCTCATAGCCTTTTAGGCCCGAAATTTGCTCAACCGCATCTTCTAGGGCTACTTGAATTTCGGCAAGAGCAGGTAGGGGAACGAATAGCGGTAAATCATCATCAAGTACTTTATCTTCACGCATGTAGGCATGAGCCAGTACATAGTCGCCAAGGCGTTGGGTGCTGCGTAAACCTGCGCAGTGACCGACCATAATCCAAGCCGAAGGGCGCAATACAGCGATGTGGTCGGTAATGTTTTTTGCATTGGCTGGGCCAACACCAATATTAACTAAACTAATACCAGTGCCATCAGGACGTTTTAAGTGATAAGCAGGCATTTGTGGTTGCTTAACGCCTGCTGTTGCTTGTTTAATGTCTGCGGGTGTTAAATTACAATCGACACTAATATTACCCGGCAAAATCAGTTCGTTATAGGAGTTTTCCACGTTGAGCATTTGCTCTCGTGCATAGTTACAAAACTCTTCAACATAGAACTGATAGTTCGTAAATAAAATAAATTGCTGGAAATGCTCCGGACGTGTGCCTGTATAGTGTTGTAAGCGCTGTAATGAGTAGTCGATGCGTGGCGCAGTAAAAGGCGCTAAGGGCATCGGTTTACCCAGAATGAAATCATAAGTGCCATTAACAATGGCGTCATTCATTTGAGCTAAGTTGGGCACATCAAAGTGGTTTAATAATTTGGCACCAACCGCATCAGTTAAGATAGCCCCTTGGTCCTCATCGATTGGCTCATTTTGATTAAAGCAAAAATGCAGTGGTATCGGGGTGTTAGATTCCCCAACCTCAATCTCTATTTGATGGTTTTTAATTAAGAGCTCCATTTGCTCTATTAAATAATGCTTAAACAAATCAGGTCGAGTGACTGTTGTTTCATGAAACCCTGGTCCCTCAACAAAACCATAGGATAGGCGGGGATCGACGTCTTGGTGGTGGGTTAAACGAACCCGCACTGCTGGGTAATAAGCGCGAATGGCTTGGTTAGACGCTAAGGTTTGGGCCGTATAATTATCAAAGTGTTCTCGAATAAAATCACAATTACGCTCATAGATTGCTACTAATTGCGCCCACGCTTCTTGCGCATTATCGAAGCTCTGAAAGGGGATGATTTGTGGCGTCAGCGTATTTCTAATCTGCTTTGGCATAAATAGTACCTATTTTTAATGATTTGCTTTTGTCGCTGTTATAAGTATAAAGTTTCAATATGACAATTACTAATAATGTCTTTTTAAAGCCTGTTTTATAGGAGTTCTTATGGAAGAGTTATATACTCGTTTTTTGCCAATGTTAAGCGAATTTGCTATTGATTTCGTGACAGCCATCGTTGTTTTAATTTTAGGTTGGACAATTTCTAATCTATGTGCCAAAGCGATTCGTCGTATTGATGGTGGCAAACGTAATTTAGACACCACGGCTTTGCCGATGCTAAGCGCTATTGTGCAGTGGGCTATACGTATTGTGACCTTGGTGGTGGTGTTGTCTCAGTTTGGAGTGCAAACTGCCAGTCTAATTGCGGCCTTAGGTGCGGCAGGTGTGGCAATTGGTTTAGCCTTGCAAGGTACGCTGCAAAATATTGCGGCGGGTATTATGTTGTTGAGTTTACGTCCTTTGAGCCAAGGTGAGTACGTGAGTATTGGTGGTAGTTATGAAGGGACCGTGCTGGAGATAGGTTTGTTTTTAACGCGTTTGCAGCAGACCAATGGCATTACGCTAACCATTCCTAATAGCAATGTGTGGAACAACACCATTACTAACTTTAGTCGTAACCCCTACCGTCGTGTTGATTTACCCGTGGCTCTACAATATGGTGAAGATACCGAAAAGGCAATTAAGCTGTTGACCGCTTTGCTTGAAAGTCATGATAAAGTGCTTAAGGATAAGCCGTATAGTGTTTATGTTAATGAGTATCACGAAAATCGCTTAGTGCTTAACCTTAGGGCATGGTTGCCATCAGCGGTGTATTTTGATGAGTTAGCAACGATCATGCTCGAAGTGCGAAAAACACTAGAAAATTCAGGCTTTGAGTTGCCTATCACACGTGTTGAGCATGTAAGCCTAGAAAAATCCCCTAACATCAATGAGCTCGAATAATATCTCAGGCCTCTGCCTAGTGCAGAGGCCTAAGTCTTTATTTTTTAACGTTTTTCAGTATCTGTGTGCAAACGCCACGCATCATATCGCATTCATTTTGAGTCAAGCGACTGCGCATTAACCAATGACGCATTTTTAGCATGGTCTTTTTTGGACGTTTGGGATCGATAAACTCAATGCTTTCTAAAGCATCTTGCCAGTGAGTTAATAGCGCCTCAACTTGTTCTTGTGGCGCTAAGGGATCTTGAGGTGGGGGGCTAAAGTCGAGTGCTTTGCCTTTTTGTTGCGCAGCGCTTTTATTGTCCTCAATTAAGGCATAGCGCATTTCCCAAGCCGCTAATTGCATGGCTTGAGCTACATTTAGGGAGCTATATTCTGGGTTGGCAGGAATATAACAAATATAGTGACAATGGCTGATTTGCTCGTTGCTAAGGCCTGTGCGCTCAGTGCCAAAGACCACTGCCACTTGGTGTGAAGGGTTTTCTTCTAAATGCCTTTGTGTCAATTGTGCAGCCTCACGTATGCTCAGACAATTGGGGCCTATATCGCGTGGTCTTGCGGTTAGAGCAAAGCTAAGGGTGACACCTTCAAGACCATCGCTAAAGGTTTCAAATTCGCGACTAGCTGCCAAAACATCTTGAGCACCACTAGCAAAAGCGATTGCTTCCTCATGTTGAGTAATATGCTCAAAACGTGGCTTGATTAGGCGAAGTTGCTCGAAACCCATATTTTTTAAGGCGCGCGCGGCTGCACCTACATTGCCTGGATGACTTGGATTAGTCATTATAAAGTGGGTTCTGTTTATAGGGTTTGTGCTCATATTGTGTTTTTTATAACAATTACTTAGAAAAGTGTGGCTTTGGTAGCTCAAAAGTGCATAGTCATTTAAAATAGGGTTTTTACTAAATTTGTTCTCTAAAAATCATGCACCCAATGCTTAATACTGCCGTTAAGGCAGCTCGTCGTGCCGGCGCAATTATCAATCGTGCCAGTTTAAATCTTGACAGAGTTTCGGTCTCAACCAAGGGGCCAGGCGACTATGTTACTGATATTGATCGCATCGCCGAAGAAGAGATTATCCAAATCTTAAGTGATGCTTACCCTGATCATGCCTTTGTGGGCGAGGAAACAGGTGTTACAGGTGAGTCCGATCATCGTTGGATTATTGACCCTCTAGATGGTACCAAAAATTTCATTCATGGTTTTCCTAATTATGCCGTGTCTATTGCATTAGCAGTTAACGGTCAGATTGAGCAAGCCGTGATTTACGATCCTACGCGTAATGAGTTATTTACTGCTAGTCGTGGTGGTGGTGCTTTCTTAAACGATCGTCGTATTCGTGTGAGCCCATGCTATAGCTTAGATACTGCCATTATTTGTGTCGCAAGCAACAAACACCCAAGACATGAGTATGTTAATAGCGTGATTGGTAAAACCAATAGCTCTCGCCGTCTTGGTAGTACCGTGCTTGAATTAGCTTATTTAGCCAGCGGTCGTCTTGATGCTTATTGTGGTTTAGGCCAAAATGCTTGGGATACAGCGGCTGGTAGTTTGCTTGTACTCGAAGCAGGTGGTTTGATTGGCGACTTGCAGGGTGAGCAAAACTGGATGCGCACAGGTGATGTGCTTGCTGCTAGTCCTAAGGTTTTTGCTCAGCTAGTTAATGCCCTAAATCCCAAGGAATAAATTAGGTTTATCTGCTTTTTTCTTTGCTAAGATCCTGCGCTTAGGGTCTTAGCTTTTTTATTTAGTCTACAAAGCGCATTTTAATCAGTACCTTATTATGGATTTTATTTATCTTTTAAAAGCCGCTTTTATCGGAATTGTCGAGGGCTTGAGTGAGTTTTTACCCATCTCGAGTACGGCACATTTAATTATTTGGGGCGATTGGATTAATTTTAATTCCGGTGATGTGAAAGTCTTCGAGATTGTGATTCAATTTGGCTCGATTATGGCGGTGATTTGGATTTATAGACACTATATTATCGAGGTGATTAGCGGTCTATTGCGGTGGGAGATGAAGCAGGTTTTGTTTGTCCGTAATCTCTTATTAGCTTTTTTACCGGCAGCTGTTATTGGTCTATTGATTATTGATCAAGTCGCTAAGCTTCTTGATGGCAAATTTATCGTTTATGTGATTAGCTTGATTCTTGGTGGATTCATTATGCTCTGGGTTGAAAGTCGCCCACAAATGAGTAAAGCTAATCAAATAGTCGATGAAAATGCGCCTCCTGGTGAGGGCCTTGATAGCATTACTTGGAAACAAGCCTTAGTTGTAGGCTTTGCGCAGTGCCTAGCGATGGTGCCTGGTACTTCGCGTTCTGGTGCTACCATTATTTCAGGTATGATTGCGGGCATTCCGCGTCGTGCAGCCACTGAGTTTTCATTTTTCTTAGCGATGCCAACGATGTTAGCCGCTACGGTATTGAGTTTATATAAATACGGTGACCAACTGAGCAATGAAAACTTGTCAGCCATTGTGGTTGGCTTTATTTTTGCTTTCTTAAGTGCGCTAGTATTAGTACGTGCTATTTTACGTTTTGTATCAAAACACAGCTATAAGCCTTTTGCTATTTACCGAATTATTTTTGGTTGTGTAGTCGGTTTATGGGCGCTGGGTTATTTATAAACGAATAAGCTCTACGCCGTCTTTATTTAAAATAGCGTAACCGCTACGTGGGGGCTCTTGATCGAGCTCCCAATCAGGTAGTACCACGCGCCAATAGTCTTTACCATCAACGTTTAGATGGTGGATATTGGGCTTGTGGGTATGACCATGAATAATCCCATTAAGATTGGGGTGTTTTTTGAAGATAGCACTTATGCTGCTATCAACCACCTCGCCCTTGCTGTGGTCATAAGAGGGCGCGGCTTGCTTTTCCTTACTTTTCTTGCGTGCTTTATTAGCCACTCCAATACGCCATCCTATAGGTAGCTTAAAAAATAGCTTTTGTAGCCAGTTTTGGCGTGTCCACGCTCTAAAGAGCATATAGCCTTTATCACTGCTACAGAGCTCGTCGCCGTGGCTTAGGTGGACTAGCTGACCCTCAACCTCTAAAAGAATTTGAGCCGGTAATAAAGTTGCCCCAATGCGCTCAGCAAACTCATGACCTAATAAAAAGTCACGATTTCCGTGAATTAAATACAGTGGCTTTTGCTTAGAAAAAGCTTGGAGTTGTGAGATAGCCTCGACTAACCAAGGCTCTGGGCGTTGAAAGGCAATATCATCGCCAATCCAATAATTAAAAATATCCCCCACCAAAATCAAGTGATCAGCTTTTTGGGCTGCAAGCTCTAAAAACTGATAAAAACCTTGATTAGTGTGAGGGATAGAAGGCCCCAAATGAATATCTGAGGCTAAATAAACATTCGCTGTGAGGCAAAGCTTATTCAACAATTTCTGCGCTTTCGATTACAACGTCTTCAGTTGGTACATCGCCGTGGTAGCCGCGGTTGCCAGTTTGTACTTTTTCGATAGCATCAACTACCTCAGTACCTTCAACAACCTTACCAAATACCGCATAACCCCAGCCTTG
>JAAZGT010000292.1 GCA_012511095.1 Alcaligenaceae bacterium | reverse complement strand
TTGACTTTAAATAAGACTATTTATTGAGAGACAATGGCTTTTAGCCAATTACTGCCTAGGAACGATAGTAGTGACTCGAGCCAAAATTAACGCGTAAATGACTGCCCTCGTTATCCGATTTGAGTACGTCAATAGTCCAAGCTAAGCGTTCGGCCACTAAGGTCACAATATATAGACCAAAACCATGACTAACACTGCCCTGCTCATTGATATCAGGAAGCTTAGTGACACCGGGTATGTATTTATGTTTTAAAAACCTCTGTTGTTGCAACAAAAGACCCGTACCTTGATCACAAATATCGAGATACTCTGGTGTTTCTATGATACGCACCTCACCTTCGGTATGCTGTAAGGCATTTTGTACCAAATTACGAATCAGCATCTTACATAAAAAGAGATCACTTAACAGCACCACCTCTTGAGCCTGATTCTCAATATGTACACGCTGTGTCGTATACACATGCTGTAAATCATCTCTGATCTGAAGCAATACATCACTTAAGCGAAATACCTCGTGGTTAATCGCTTCGCTTTTTTTACGAGCCAACTTGAGTAAGGCCTCAACATTCATCTGCATTTCGTGATTTGCATGGCGTATACGAGCTAGAGTGATTACATCTTTAGTCGATAGCTCTTGACGCGACTCAATAATATCTAAAGCGCCTGCAATCACAGCGATAGGTGTTCTCAGCTCATGACTGGCTAAGCTTAATAAGGCATTTTCACGTTGTACATAAGCATTGAGTTCAGTAAGGAATTGATTAAAGTTTGAAGCAATTATGTATAACTCTGCATCTTGATAATCCGTATCAAGCAAGGGCATATTTTTGCCTACTGGTATGGCTGAAATTTCCTCGGACAATTTACGCCATGGCTTTACCAATCGTTGGCTACTAAGATACGACAATAGTACACTCAAGCCCAAAACAATGATGACCACAAAGATAAGAATAACTTGGAAAAAATGCTCTCTATCCTCAAAAACAGTAATATTTTTAGCGAAAAACAAGACGCCATTATCTAACTGTTGCTTTTGACCAATAAACGTTTCTTTACCAATCATAAACTCTTCGACCTTATCGCCAGTTAAATGGCGTAAGGCCAAAGGCATATTTTCCGGAATAGCCTGCCCATTAGGGATAAAGGCCATTTGCTGACTACTAGACTCCCACACGTAGAGCCCCGCATCAGTGTGGTGTTTAAGCATATACTCATGCTCAGCCGCAAAGCTGACCTCCGCAATCGTCTCTTCCATATCCTCAGTAAAGACATAGACTAAGCTCAGCATCGCCACAATAGCGACTAAAGAAACGGTCAAAATGGACCAATAAAGTCTAGATGCAATCGATCGCATAAATACGCTGCCTATATGTTGTTTTTGCGGTCCATCAAGCGATAACCTTGACTATGAAAGGTTTTTATACAACTGTAGCCCCATGCATCTTGCAAGCTCTTACGCAAACTATAGACCTGCGTACGCACCGTATTCATCTCAACCTCGCGATCACCCCAAACATAAGCCACTAAATCCTCATAGCTGACAATCGCTGGGTAGGCTCGCATCAGACATTGTAAGATTTTGGCAGCAATACCACTCAGTGCTAATTGCACGCCTTGCTTATCGCTAGCCTGCATCGTGCTTAAATCAAAACTAATATCTGCGGCTTGTAAGATCTGCGGCTGACTAAAACCATATTGACGTCGGTAAAGAGAATTAACGCGCAATTGTAATTCACGCAAATTAAATGGTTTTACAAGGTAATCATCGGCTCCAGAGATAAAGCCCATTTCCTTGTCGCTAAGCTGATCCTTGGCTGTCATAAAAAGCACAGGGGTATTTTTATTTAAGTCCATCCGTAAACGACGGCAAATTTCAAAACCAGATACCCCTGGCAACATCACATCCAGCACAATCACGTCATAATCCTGCGTTGCCAAAAGATGCAAAGCAGTCAAGCCATCACGTGCAAAATCTAGGGTATATAGCTCATCATCAAAAAATTCAGCTAAATTATTAATTAAGCCTTGATGATCCTCGACGATTAATAAACGTATTGTATTTTTAGTCGACATGCGATTTAATCCGCCATTTGTTTGTCATTTTTTAAAGTGCCTGTACCGGGGACCACTTTAAAAAGTTGATATCGTTTAGTATCAAATACCTTTTCAAGCACTAAATGCTGTGGCTGTTCAAACTCAGTCACAGCTGACTTTTTAACGGCTAATAAATATGGAGCTACAGGACTTAACTCTGAATTTAGCTGCTCTTTTTTTAGTAGTTTAACCCTCTCTTGAGAATAAAATCGCGCCGAGAATGGTCGATCTTCATAATAATATAAATCCATATTAGGCGTTGTTTGTTGCGCATAAAGGACGATGCCCTTTTCGCTACGCCAGATATTCGGTTCTACTGTACCTACAACCACCATAAATAGAGTTAGCAAAGGAAATAATAACGCCAGATAAGATGCTTTTTGTAACCAAGCATGGCTTTCTAACTTCATATCAATAATATATGCAAATAACACGGCCATTGCAGCTAAAGATGGCAATAAATAGGTCCACAGAATATTGCTTGAAAAAGTAAAAAACGCAGCACAAACAAGACTAAAGGCAAGCACAAAACTCTTCAGGGGCATAACTTTCAAGACAGCGACTTGCTCTTTAAAGCGGCCATCGATGACTCTCTTAAGCATTAAAAACACCACCAAAGGCCACCACGGCAAAACAGCAGCTAGGGCATAAAGCCAAATGGTGCCATGTGGCCGGAGGTGTGCCGTGCCATATAGATCACCTTTCCAGCCTGGTTCGATAAAACGCAAAACGTGTTCACCCCAAATAAAATAGCGTAAAAAACCTGGTGTTTTTATTTCCGCCATAATGTACCAAGGCAAAACTAAAAGCGCAGTCAGAATTAAGCCATTACGCCATGGATAGGCTTTAAAAAACTGTTGCCAACGCATTTTATGCCAAGCTAAATAAACCGCAATAGGCACCCCAACTAAAACTAGGGTTAGAGGGCCTTTAGCTAATAAACCAATGACCAAGCCTACAAAGCCTAGATAAGCCCAAAGTCGTATTGATTGAGACTCTTCACTTGGCTGCATACAGACTAAAAACGAAGAAAAAATCAGCGTAGTACCCAAAGCCAAATAAGGATCGGTCAAAACCGCCCCAGTATTAATTGCGCTCAGCACCATAGAGGCGTAAATCAATACGCTCCATTGAGCCACTGATGAGCCATAAACTCGAGCCACACTAATGCGCAAGGCTAATAAACTTAGACACATCGCTAACCAAGCAGGAAAGCGTGCTGCGAACTCATTAACACCAAAGATGTGCATACCAATTGCTTGGACCCAATATGATAAAGGCGGTTTACCCCAAAACGGCTCACCCGGTGCAAACCAAGGCGTAACCCAATCACCCGTGCTGTACATGATTCGCGCCATTTCAGCGTAACGAGGCTCACTCGTATCCTGAAATGGTATAAAAAACATAGGAATTAAGGCAATTAATAAGACCAATACAGTAAGAACATCCTTAGCAAAAAGCTTAGTCTGCATGATAAAACGCCTCACGATACAGTTCATTAACAGCAGAATTAGGCTCTTTTGCTGAGGCATTTAATCTCGCCAACAACTCACTATTTTCTAAGCCATCTATCTCAAATTGAAATGAGTTGTCTTTTACTAAACTGGCACTTTGAACCACATCTCGCACTAAGAAAACGGGACGCTGTTTCGCTTCAAAGTAAGTTTTACCCACATACTCACCGAGAAGACCAACAGAAATCAATTGCACTCCACCCAGCATAGTAATAATTGAAATTAACGATGGATAACCGGCCACCGTTTCACCTAATATGGTGGTTTTAACGACAATCCACAGCGCAAAAATCAAACCAATTAGCGCGGTTAAAATCCCTGCAGCCATGGTTAAGCGTAATGGCGCAATAGAAAAAGAAGTGATACCTTCAAAAGCTAAACGTGTTAAACCAGTGTAATTCCACTTTGTTACACCTGCTGCACGCGCATGACGCTTATATTCAATGACCTTGGTAGGTAAGCCAATCCAAGCAAATAAGCCTTTCATATAGCGATTACGTTCATTTAATTGATTAATAGCATCAATCGCTTTGCGGCTCATTAAACGAAAATCACCGGTATCAACGGGAATATCCACATCACTTACTGAATTCAAAATGCGATAAAACCGATGAGCTGAAAAACGTTTAAACCAACTTTCACCCTCACGCACTGTGCGGCGCATGGTAACCACATCATAGCCCTCTTGCCAAGCTTCAAGCATACTAGGAATTAATTCTGGTGGGTCTTGTAGATCCGCATCCATAATAATGACTGCTTCACCACTCACATGCTGTAGACCAGCGGTTAAAGCAGCCTCCTTACCAAAATTACGACTTAAACGCACCACTTTGATAAAAGGCTTTAATGCGGCTAATTCCAACATAGCTATACCCGAACCATCTTTGGAGCCATCATCCACAAGCACAATTTCATAGGCTATACCTAAGGGATTAAGCACTCGAGTTAATCGCTCATAAAGCATGGATAGAACATCACGTTCATTATAAACCGGCACCAAAACTGATAATTGAGTCGTCGCTTTTGAGCCGCTTTGCTTATGCAGAGTGTGTTGTTTGGCTTCCATAAAAAACCACCTTTTTATAAAAAATAAAATTAAAAACAGTCACACAAGCAGTACTTAAAACTTGCACTAACCCTAATGGAAAAACATTCAATTGCATCAACAAGACAAAACACAGGGCATTTAAAGCAAAACCTAGCATCAGGCTCAAACCATAAGGTGTGGCCGTTTTCAGATACGATGCCTTAGTGGCAAAAACCACCCGATGCTGTAAAAAGAAATTGATAATGGCACCCACCACAGCCCCAATCGTTGTAGCCAATAAAGGTGTAACCGTGGGCATTAATAGGCCCATAGCTAAAATGAAAAACACTATCCAATGCACTAGCGTCGCTATCGCACCGCAACTTAGAAAACGTATTATTTGCCTATATAAAGCGTTAGATATCACTGTCAAACCTCATCTTGTTGATAGATGAGTGCAGTATAGAAAAGAGAACATCAAAAATTTATCAAATTAATCGTAGATAATTATCAAGTGGATGATTGATTTGATTTTTTATCGAATTGACTACACAGATAGAATGAGAATGTGAAAGTTATTTTGCATAACCTTAATTCCTCAAAATATACTTAGCGATTAAATCTGTTTGATTTTTAGCGCCTAACTTACGCATTAAACTGGCTCTATGGTGCTCAACAGTACGCTGAGAAATCTGCAACTCTTCAGCAATGGCCTTGCTAGTCCATCCATTGGCAATATATGAAGCGATTTCTTGCTCTCTTCGAGTAAGCACCCCTTTTTTATCGGCAGCATAATCCACTCTATTGAAAGTCCAAATCATTAATTCAAAAGGATCATCGGGGGTCAACGTCAAGCCTCTGGCGCGCACCCAAAAAATTTCATTATCACATCCTTGCATAAAACGCTCATCCTCATAAACCGTATTTTTGATGAGTGCCTTTTTCCAGATTTCTCCCCTTTTTTCAAAATCCGCGCTAGTCGGATAAAGACGTAAAATAGACTGTCCTTTTAGCTCATCTGTATCGTAGCCAAATAATTTAGCAAAAACCCAATTATAAATAACTATTTTTCGTTGACTGCTCACCATCTGTGCACTTGGTGTGTGCCAAAAAGCAATATTGATCAATTCACTTTCCGAAAGATTATTTGTTTTCAATACCTTATTTTTACTATCAAACATATATAAACCCCTCTAAAACCACCAACTCCTAGCACAGTATATCTTAACTTGAATAACATAAACTACGTATATACCTAAGTAAAACTACCTATTGAACTACGTACCTTCAAAATTATAATGAAAGATATCATTTTGTAGTATTCAATAAACAAATAGGAATCAGCATGAATAATAAAGTTTCGATTGTGGGTGCAGGCCACACTAAGTTTGGTTATTTAGATAGTCTAAACCTTGAAGAGCTAATTGTATGGGCTGGCCGCGACGCTCTTAGAGATGCAGGTATTACAGGTAAAGAGATTGATGCTGTATTTCTAGGGCACTTCAATGCAGGTATGGTCACCGATGGTTTTGCATCATCGTTAATACACCAAATCGATGATGAGTTACGATTTAAGCCAGCGATGCGTTGCGAGAACGCATGCGCCTCCGGCTCTGCAGCAATCTCAGCGGCAATCAATACAATCTTAGCTGGACAGGCGGAAACTGTTTTGGTGGTTGGTGTTGAAAAAATGACATCCAACAGTACCGCAGACGTCACCAAAGCTTTGACCCAAGCTAGCTATCAACATGATGATTTTGAGAAAAACCTATCATTTCCACAAATCTTTGGTCTGGCAGCGACCGAATACGCTAAACGCTATCAAAGCCCTTTAGACGCAATGGCGAAAATCTCAGTCAAAAACCATGAAAATGCTTTGCGCAACCCATTAGCTCAGTTACAACGCCCGATGACCTTTGAATTCTGCTCTACAGTCTCAGAGAAAAACCCCTTGATCGCTGACCCTTTACGCTTAACAGACTGCTCACTGATTTCTGATGGTGCAGCTGCCATCGTAATTTCTCGCTCCGACTTAGCTAAAGACTTTAAGCATCGAGTTGATATTGCATCTTTTGTCGCTGTGAGTGATTTCATGCCGATCAATAGAAGAGACTTCATCGCATTCGAAGGGGCTGAAAAGTCCATACAAACTGCACTAAAAAACGCCAACTTAACGATTAAAGACATCAACCTTGCCGAAGTGCATGACTGCTTTACGATGGCTGAGCTTCTGATTTATGAAGCGATGGGTCTCACTGAAAAAGGACAAGGTGCTAAAGCTCTTGAGGAAGGCGTTGTTTACAGAGATGGCGTCCTCCCCATCAACCTTTCTGGTGGTTTAAAAGCAAAAGGACACCCGGTAGGAGCCACTGGCGTTTCAATGCATGCTTTAACGTATCGCCAACTAACTGGTCAAGCAGAAGAAATGCAGATCGATAATGCCAATCACGGCTTAATCTTTAATATGGGCGGATCGGGTGTGGCTAACTACACATCAATCTTAAAAGCTGTTAGGTAGTTATATGAACATAGCTAATTGGTTATATATTCAGGGGAAAAAGTCTCCTGAACTACCAGCCATCTATCATGGCACTGAGTCCTTATTTACTTATCGACAGTTTGCAACCATGGCATATCAATACGGCCAGATATTGCGTGTTCAATACCATTGCGCCGCAGGTGATAGAGTCGTGCTCTACGCTTCAAATCGCTTTGAGTATCTGATTGCTTTATATGCTATTTTCTGGATCGGTGCGGTAATCGTTCCCGTGAATTACCGCCTTCACCCTAAAGAGCTTGAGTGGGTACTTGAGGACACGGGCTCTAAGCTCATTCTTTCGGACAATGGTAACCTAAGCGAGCAAATTACAATAGCCGATAACATTACAGAACTTAGCTTGGCACAACTAGAATCAATCTGCTTGAACTCAACTCAGGCAGATTTCACTATGCCATACACCCGAAGAATGAACGATCTTGCCTGGCTCTTTTACACCTCAGGCACAACTGGGCGTCCTAAAGGCGTTATGTTGAGTCATGAAAATTTAATTGCGATGTCTTTGTGTGTTGAGACGGATGTACTCCATCTCAGTCACGAGGACTGTATGTATTATGTTGCACCCTTATCCCACGGTGCTGGCCTCTATAACTTTATTGCAGTTAGAAAAGGCGTTAAACATATACTCCCAAAAAGTAAAAGCTTTTCAGCATCAGATTTATTCAAGTTAGCCCCTCAATTAAAAAACATTTGTTTTTTTGCAGCCCCCACCATGCTAAAACGCCTCACTGAGGTAGCTAAAAAAGAGGCTTACCATGGTGAAGGTTTAAAAACTATTATTTGCGGTGGTGCTCCTTTATATGCTGTCGATTTTTTTGAAGCAGAACAACAGCTAGGCCCTGTGATTAGTCAGATTTACGGTCAGGGTGAAACCCCGATGACCATTACTGCATTATCAACTACCGACCTGCTCAATCTTGACAAAGAGAACAAAGAAACCATTATTTCCACTGTTGGTACACCACATTCTTGTGTCGAGGTTGCGATTGTTGATGAGAGCATGCAACCCTTAGCCAATGGTACGCCAGGCGAGATTGTTGTTCGTGGCACAACCGTTATGAAAGGCTATTGGAACAACCCTAAGGCAACAGCGGAAACCATTATTGATGGTTGGTTAAAAACTGGTGATATTGGATTTTTGAATGATTCTGGTTACCTAACCCTAACCGACCGTTCTAAAGACGTCATTATTTCTGGTGGCATTAATATCTACCCCCGCGAAGTAGAGGAGGTCCTGTTAAAGCATGAAGATGTTTCTGAGGTTTCAGTGCTTGGAGCTCAGAGCCAAGAATGGGGAGAGATAGTAACCGCACACGTTGTTCTTAAAACAAAAAACTCAATAGATGAAGAAGACTTAAAGAACTGGAGCAAAGATTTTTTAGCTTCTTTTAAATGTCCAAAAAAAATTTATTTCCACCAAAAACTACCCAAAAACGCTTACGGCAAAGTAGTTAAGGCTGAACTTTTATTAGCTATTAAGGAAAATAGCAATTAAACCTAAGGATTAAGGAGACTCTTATGGATCGTAGAAATTTTGTAAAAACATTAGGTGTGCTAGGTGGCGGGTCATTATTA
>JAAZGT010000291.1 GCA_012511095.1 Alcaligenaceae bacterium | reverse complement strand
TTCGCTAGGCTCGCAAGTGCTATTTTGCGACAAGTTTGGCCGATTTTAATTAGCCAATGGGTTGGTGTGGCTTTTGCCATTATTGATAGTGTCATGCTTGGCAACTTCAGCGTACAAGCCTTACAAACAATTTCTATAGCAGCATCAATTTACGTTACCATCGTCATTAGCCTGATGGGTGTAGTGCATGCGCTAATCCCCATTTGCTCACAAGTTATCGGTGCCAATAAATACGAGGATGTGGGCGAGCTCTTTAGCCAAGGTATCTGGGTATCTTTATTAATGAGCCTCGTTGCGGCCTTTGCTTTGTTAAAACCTGATTTCTTAATGAATTTAGCAGGTGAGCTCTCAGAGCAAACACGCACAGATGTCACTAATTATTTACGCTATAGCTTTTATGGTGTCCCCGCAGCGCTTTTATTCCGTGTGGTTTACTCGGTGTGCACTGCCAGCCAACGCACTAGCACTGTGATGTACTTAAGCGTGGCCAGCCTACCCCTAAAGTTTTTTATTAACTGGGTATTGATTTTTGGTAATCTCGGTTTTAATAGTATGGGGAGCGATGGCGCGGGCATTTCGACAGCAGCAGTTTCTTGGTTTCAATTACTCTGTGGTCTATGGATTTTATTTAGTGACGCATTTTATAAGCGTTATAAATTACGATTATCATTACCTAAACTACAAGGCATGATGGAGATCTTACGTCTCGGTATCCCCATGGGGGCTTCCTATCTAGTGGAAATTTGTGCTTTTACCTTTATTACCCTCTTTGTTGCTAGAGAAGGGGCATACGCCTCTGGTGCACACCAAATTCTATCGAACTTAATCTCCTTTACCTATATGATTCCTATGTCTATTGGTATTGCGACCGCAGCCCTAGCTGCTAGAGCATTAGGGGCTAAGCAATGGGAAACTGCGCACCGCAGCGTCATAGCGGGCTTTGCTCTAGGCATCATTGGACTTTTAATCACCATTGTCGTGGTGCTATTAACTAAACAGCAGATTATTAGCCTCTACACTCAAAATTTAGAGGTGGCGTTGATTGCCAGTGGCTTATTAAGCTTTTTCCCATTTATCCACTTTTGGGATGCTCTACAATGTCTTAATACCTATGCCCTACGCGCTCACCGTATCGCTACCATACCCCTTGTTTTGCAAACAATTAGTTTATTAGGCATAGGCATTGGTGTAGGTTATTATGCTGGTTTTGGTCCAGCCAAAGGCGCTTTTGAATTTATTACTAATACTTTAATCCCCAACGCGACCACCGGTCTTGCTAGCTTGTGGTTGATGAACGCAGTAAGCTTAATGATCTGCGCAATGGTTTTACACGCTTGGTACTGGCATGTCTACAGAAAAAACATCATTTAGCATCCCCTTTTGGCTGTTTATCATGTCGGCACTGGCCATTGTTGGTCCTGTAACCATTGATTTATATTTGCCAGCCTTTCCCTTAATTGCCACGGATTTTGAAATACCTCAACACCGTGTGGAATTGAGCGTTTCTGCTTTTTTATTTGGTTTATCTTTTTCTCAAATTATTGTTGGTCCACTAACTGACCGCCTTGGACGCAAAAAACCTCTATTAATTGGGGCTTTACTATATTTGATTGCAAGCTTAATCTGCGCCTTTGCGCCAAGCTTTGAGTTCTTTTTATTAGGACGTATGCTGCAATCATTGGGCGCAGCTTGTTTTATGACTATCTCTAGAGCCGTGATTCGCGACCATTACAGCACCCAGCAAGCAGCTAATGCGATGACCATGATGATGCTCTTAACAGGTTTAGCGCCAGTGCTGGCACCGCTGGTTGGTGCTTTTCTAGCGGCTTATATTGGCTGGCGTGGTTTATTTCTGTTCTTAGCAATCTATGGTTTAGCTTGTTTTATCATGGTGGCTTTTTTCTTTGATGAATCATTACCTGAGGAAAAGCGTCGCCACATTAGTCCTAAACTTATTATGAGCAACTATCTGCAGCTTTTGCTTGACCGTAGTTTTATTGGGTTTTCTTTGGCGGCGGGCTTTAGTATGGCAACCATGTTTGCTTTTATTGCCTCATCTTCTACGGTTTTAATGGGTACCTTTGGCCTTAGTGCTAAGGCTTTTGCGTGGTACTTTGCCTCGGTGGCTGTGGGTTTTATCATCGGCTCACAACTCTGCGGCTTTATGCTACGACGCAACATCACTGCGGCAACACTGTATCGCATTGCTGCTTATTGGGTCGTCGCTGTCTTAGCTGTAGGGGTCATTTGCTCACTCTTAGGCATCATGAGCTTAACGATTTTTATGATGATGATGAGCGCTTTTACCATTGGTTTAGGCACCATTAACCCCACTGCCCCCATCTTAGCTTTAAGAAAACAAGGCCATCGCTTAGGCATGGCGGCGGCATTAACAGGTGCTACGCTGTTTTTATTTGGCACACTATCCAGCGCCATTGTGAGTCTTTGGCACACAGGCACCGAACTACCGTTATTAGTAACAATGCTTTTATTTAGCAGTATTGCATGGTTTTTTGGCCAGGTTGTGGCCAAGTCCTCAGACGACTAAATGCTTATTAATGTTGCTGAAAGGCAGCAGTTGAGTACTAATTAAATCATTTTTAGGGCTGTTTGCGTTTTTTATGCCTAAAAACAGTCACAAGTGATTGATTTATACTAAAAATCAGGTTAAGATTATCGATTACCCACATCACATCATTTGGGTAATCTAAGAAGGCTGGCTTGGGCCAACAATCAAGTCTATAAATCAACGATGTAATTAACGAGGTATTAATCATGGCTAAAGTTTGCCAAGTAACCGGTAAGCGCCCTATGACCGGTAATAAAGTTTCACACGCGCAAAACAAAACAAAGCGTCGCTTCCTACCAAATTTACAGTCTCGCCGCTTCTGGGTTGAGAGCGAAAACCGCTGGGTTCGTCTACGTATTTCTACTAGCGCTTTACGCACTATTGATAAAAAAGGTATTGATGCCGTTTTAGCCGAAATGCGTGCTAATGGCCAAAGCGTTTAATCGCTGGTCAAGCATCTTTTTTTAGCAATTTTAAATTTATAGGAACACATCATGGCTAAAGGCAACCGCGAGAAAATCAAATTAGAATCAAGTGCTGGTACAGGTCACTTCTACACAACCACTAAAAACAAGCGTAACACGCCTGACAAAATGGTTTTCAAAAAGTACGATCCTGTTGTTCGCAAGCACGTTGAGTACAAAGAAACTAGACTTAAGTAATCTTATCTAGTGATTAAAAAAGCTTCTCATCTGAGAAGCTTTTTTAATGTCTGCGTGTTTTCTCTGCTCTTAAATCGCTTTAGTACGAGTAATTAGCCACTCTTTAGCAGCGCCCATTACCAGCGGCGATAAGCGCTCACGCACCATATCATGGTAATCATTTAACCACTGCCTTTCTTCTTTATTTAATAAGCTTATCTCAATACAACGTGTATCAATGGGACATAAGGTCAGCGTCTCAAATTTTAAGAAATCACCAAATTCTGTTTTAAACGCAGGTTGGTTTAAAACTAAATTTTCAATGCGCACGCCCCACTGCCCTGTACGATAAAGGCCTGGCTCATTTGAGGTCACCATACCCTCTTTCATCTCCATATTAGGGCGACCATAGCCATAATGCGAGATACTTTGAGGACCCTCATGCACATTAAGGAAATAACCCACACCATGACCTGTGCCATGACCAAAGTCTAAACCTGCACGCCATAACGGCATACGCGCAATGGCATCTAAATTAGGGGCAGGTTCATCAACAGGAAAAACTGCCATGGATAAATTAATCATGCCTTTTAAAACTAAGGTAAAGTCCTTTTGGTGCCTAGCATTAGTGACGCCTATTGGCACCACACGCGTAATATCGGTAGTGCCGTCTATATATTGCGCCCCCGAGTCAATCAACAACAAACCGTCACCCTCTAAGATGGCATAACTCTCAGGCAAGGCTCGGTAATGTGGTAAGGCACCATTAGCGTTATAACCTGCAATGGTAGCAAAGCTAGGCGAAACAAAGCCCTCTTGCTTAGCGCGAGCTGCGGTAATCATCTCATCAACATCAAGCTCGGATAGCTGTTTACCAGCCTCTAGCTGTTTTTCAAACTCAGCAAAGAATTCGCATAAGGCGGCACCATCTTTTTCCATAGCACGTCTAATATGTGCAATCTCTTTGTCATTTTTTTGTGCTTTGAGGCGTTGTGAAGGGTTTAAACCCAATATCGCTTGCTCAATATAAGGTTCGCAAATCGCCCACGCCGTACGCACTGGATCAATTAAAACGCTGGACTCTGAAGCACTAAGTAAATCTCTTAATAACGCATCTACTTCCTCATAAGGGTACAGACTAATACCATCTGCTTTTAGATCGTCGATCAAGTCTGGCGACAATTTAGCAGGGTCTACACATAACATCACCTCGTCTGCAGTCAGAATAAGGTGCGATAAAAAGACTGGGTTATAGGCTACATCACTGCCTCGTAAATTTAAGACCCAAGCAATATCATCTAGCGAGGAAATTAAATGCACAGAGGCACTGGCTTCTTGCATTGCTTTTCGTAGCTGAGCAATTTTCTCATCACGCGGTAAACCAGCGTACTCCAACTCATGCACATAAATTGGCTCGACTGGCAATAGGGGCCTATTTTCCCAAAAGGCATCTAATAATTCATGCTCCACATGCATCTCAAGCTCAGCCTCAGCAAAACTCTCTTTAAGGCTAAGGGCTTGAGAAACACTAAGTGCCATGCCATTGACACCCACCACTTGACCTGCAGAGAGCTGCTGCTTAATCCAATCCTCTAGGCTAGGCGTAGCCGCATTGCCCTGTTTCATAAGCTCAATGCCTGAGCCTTGTAGCTCTGATTCTGCTTGCACCCAATAGCGACTATCCGTCCATAAGGCAGCATGCTCTAAGGTCACAGCCATATAACCAGCAGAACCAGTAAAACCACTCAGGTACTCGCGTTGTGACCAATGCGCTGGTAAATATTCTGAAAGATGGGGATCAGCTGTATAAACTAGCCAAGCGTGTAGACCATGAGCCTGCATTTGTTTGCGCAGAGCATCAATCTTTTGAGGAACAGTTAAATTATTCATAAATTTTGAGTGTAAAATACCTAAACATCTAATCAGCTATTGTATAGGATCAATTTATTGTGAATTTATTAATTATTTTTGCCGCCGTTTTTGGTTTTTTAGGTGTTGCCTTGGGCGCCTTTGGGGCTCATGGCTTACAACATATGGTTGAGGCTAAGCAATTAGCCGTTTGGCATACCGGTGTACAGTATCAGATGTACCATAGCTTAGCCCTATTGGCGGTAGCACTATTAGCTATAAATTACCTAAATCAGACGCTGGCACACTGGGCGGGTTGGGCCTTTGTCATTGGTATTTTATTATTTTCAGGTAGTCTTTATGCCATTGTTTTATTAGGCGTTAAAAATCTCGGCGTGATTACTCCGATTGGTGGTTTATTTTTCTTAGCGGGTTGGGCACTATTGCTCATTGCTGCTATTAAAAAGTAATAGGCATAAAAAAGCGGTAGAAAGCTGTATTGCTCCTACCGCTCGTTATATTAACCTAGCTTAAAACTAGTTTAAGTCTGAAATTAATTTCACACCTGTCATCTCTTGAATCTCTTCAAAAGTAACGTCTGGCGCAAGCTCAATTACCTTGAGACCCTCATCGGTTACCTTGAGGACACCTAAGTCGGTAATGATCATATCAACCACACCAACAGCGGTTAATGGTAAATCACACTCAGGTAAAATCTTTTTAGAAATGCTGCCATCTTTACCCTTGGCTACGTGGTCCATTACAACAACCACACGTTGCACACCAGCAACCAAGTCCATAGCGCCGCCCATGCCCTTAACCATTTTGCCAGGGATCATCCAGTTAGCTAGGTCGCCTTTTTCTGAGACTTGCATTGCACCAAGAATAGCAATATTAATCTTGCCACCACGAATCATACCGAAAGAATCAGCTGATGAGAAGAAAGAAGAGCCCGGTATGGTGGTAATGGTTTGTTTACCAGCATTAATTAGGTCAGCATCAATCTCATCCTCTGTAGGGAACGGGCCAATACCTAATAAACCATTTTCAGATTGTAGCCATACAGTAATGTCATCGGGTACGTAGTTTGAAACTAAGGTGGGAATACCAATTCCTAAGTTTACGTAGAAACCGTCTTCTAACTCTTGGGCCGCACGAGCAGCCATTTGATCACGAGTCCATGCCATAGTAGTTAATCCTCCTCTTAAGCTTGACGCACAGTGCGCTGTTCGATACGTTTTTCTGGGTTTTTGTTAACCACGATGCGATGTACAAAAATACCAGGTAGGTGAACATCATCTGGGTCGATCTCACCAATCTCAACCACCTCTTCAACCTCAACAATGGTAATTTTGCCAGC
>JAAZGT010000290.1 GCA_012511095.1 Alcaligenaceae bacterium | reverse complement strand
TTTAAGTATTAACCCTTAGATGAGAAATATTTCATCTACCTAAGCAATCACGTTTGACTATTTTTTTGGATCTTTTTTACTACTATCGTCTTGCTTTTTATTAGGATTAAAGACATTTAGAAGCTGTTGCGTCTGATTTTGCATTTGCTCCTGCATATTGAGATAAAGATCCTTAGTCTGGTCTACATAACTGTTCATCATGCGACTCATCATAGGATTTTGCATTGACATCAACTCAGCCCACGCCTCGGGTTTAAACTTAGTTTGATATAACTCCTCAGATTGCTGAGTCAATTGCTTTTGAATATCGGTAAATGCCTGCATATTGTGTTCGAGATAATTTCCCATAACACCTTGCATAGCATGTCCATAAAAACGAATGATTTGCTTGAGAGTGTTAGTGCTAAACATAGGTACACCGCCACTCTCAAGGTCAAGAATAATTTGAAGCAAGATACTGCGAGTAATATCCTCATTACTCTTTGCATCAACCACTGTAAAGCGTTCTGAGGCTACAACCAATTCCCTTACGTCGGCTAAAGTGATATAGGCGCTAGCCTTAGTATCATATAAACGGCGATTTGGGTATTTCTTAATTACACGCGAATTATCTTGCTTAATTTCTGACATTATTTTTAACTAACAGCCATAAAATCTGCTGATTAGCCCATATGAAGGCCACCGTTAATAGAGAAATCCGCACCCGTTGAGAAGCCAGCATCATCAGACGCTAACCACGCAACAATAGAAGCGATTTCTTCTGGCTCACCTAAGCGGCGAACTGGAATCGTACCAACGATCTGCTCTAAGATCTCAGGACGAATAGCACGAACCATATCGGTACCGATATAACCAGGAGAAACTGTGTTAACAGTAACGCCGCGGCTAGCTACTTCCTGAGCTAAAGCCATGGTGAAACCATGAATACCTGCTTTAGCAGTAGAGTAGTTGGTCTGACCAAACTGACCCTTTTGACCGTTTACAGAACTAATATTAATGATACGGCCCCAACGCTGCTCATACATGTGCTCAATAACCTGTTTGGTTACGTTGAATAAGCTGTTTAGGTTTGTATCCATAACGGCTGCCCAATCCTCGACACCCATTTTGCGGAATACGCCATCACGAGTGATACCAGCGTTGTTCACTAGAACATCGATTGGACCAACCTCTTTAACAACTTTTTCGAATGCAGCAACGGTTGAATCCCAATCAGCTACGTTACCAGCAGAAGCGTGGAACTCGTAACCCTCAGCCTTTTGCTCTTCGAGCCATTTTTCGTAGTTACGAGTTGGACCACAACCAGCAATTACGGTAAAACCCTCATCGTGCAGACGACGACAAATAGATGTTCCGATGCCTCCCATACCACCTGTAACGTAGGCTATTCTTTTAGTTGAGCTCATAAGCTACTCTCCTTTTTTAGTACATGACAAATTGATTTTTAATGTAAACCGTGCACAACCACTTGTCTATTAGGGTTTTACTAATCCAAGCTCTGTATTTGAATTAACACAATTTACAGAGTTGGATTAGAGCACGATTTAAAATAAATTAAAGCTATTTATTATTAAATTTTAAAGCGTCTTAGTATTAACCTAAGGCTTTTACTTTAACATAACGACCCGGTGCAGCTTCAATCACTGGGTAGTCTTTACTGCCCATGTTCTTACGAGCACGGATTTTTTTACCACCTTTGGACTCTAACCACTCTGCCCAAGCAGGCCACCAGCTACCTGGTTTTTCTTCAGCATCTTTGAGCCAAGCTGAAGCACTTTGAGTGCGGTCCATATCATCACCCTGCTTGTCGTTAACCCAGTAATTACGACGGTTTTTATGTGGCGGATTAATAACACCTGCAATATGACCTGAGGCGCCTAATACGAAACGCACTGGACCAGGGATTAACTTGGCAGATTCGAAACCAGATTCCCAAGGTACGATATGGTCAGCAATCGATGAATAAACGAAAGCTGGTATATCAAGGCGACCGAAGTTAACCTTTTCGCCACAAACAACAGTACGGTCTGGTTTTGCTAAGTTATTTTCTAAGTAGGTATTACGTAAGTACCAAGCATAGAAAGGACCAGGTAAGTTAGTGCTGTCAGCATTCCAGTAAAGAATATTAAAGGCAGCTGGCGCTTCACCCTTGAAGTAATGGCTAACAACATAGTTCCACACAAGTTCATTAGGTCTTAACCAAGAGAAAGTGCTATTAAGCATTTTCGCTGTAGCTAAACCACCTTTAGCCATTTTTAGTTCATTTCTGAGGACCATGCCGTCATCAATGAATACGTCCATCACACCCGTTTCGCTGAAATCTAGGAACGTGGTTAACAGAGTTAATGAATTAACAACATCAACACCGCGAGCCTTTTGTACGGCAATAGCAGTAGAAGACATGGTGCCGCCTACGCAGAAAGCGGTAACGTTCATCTTAGGCTGTCCGCTAATCTCTTTAACAACCTCCATCGCCTTGATGATGCCGTGCTCGATGTAATCATCCCAAGTGGCGTCTAAAATACCATCGGTATCGCTTGGTAAAGCGTTACGCCATGAGATTAAATAGGTGTTATGGCCTTGATCAACTAAGTATTGAACTAAAGACTCATCTTTTTGTAAGTCCATAATGTAGTACTTGTTAATGCAAGGTGGCACCACTAACATTGGTGTCTCGAATACTTGCTCAGCAGTAGGGTGGTACTGAATTAACTGGAAGAATTTATTTTCAAATACAACCGAACCCTCGGTAGTTGCTAAGTCCACACCGATTTCAAAGGCTTGCTCATCCGTCTGAGTCATACGACCTTTGCGTAAGTCCTCCATCCAGTTTTGCATACCCTTTTGTAGGGATTGACCAGAACTATCAGCAAAAGCTTTTAGTGCCTCGGCATTTAAACTAAAAAAGTTTGACGGCGCTACTGCAGCTAACCATTGCTCAACAGAGAACTGTAGGCGATTTTGCATTTTCTTTGGTAGGTTAAACTTAGCAGTCATCTTCTCAACAGTATCAGAAGATAAAATATATAAATGAGCCAATAAATGCAACTGCGGGTTTTCTGACCAAGCCTCATCGCTGAAACGACGGTCACGTAACTGAGGTAATTCGCCCTTTTGACTTAGCTCTATTAACTCTTGATATCTTTTAACAAAATTTTCCTTTAAGGCTTCCCAATCGGGAGATTTCGTCATATCACCCCATGAGGCTAACCATGGGTTATTACTTAAATTAAATTGCTCCATCAAACATCTCCATTCTAAGGTTTATGGGCTTAGTCCCTTTAGCATATAAGTTAAAGTTTTATATTGTAATCGGCCTATATTACACTTAAATTGAACTTAACAGTCTAGTCAGGCAATTTAAATATATATTAATATTACACGATATGTATTACATCTAAATTTAATGTTCTTATTTTAATAATTGCCTTAAATTTAAATGCAATATCAATAGTCTATGCGATTAATCATAAATAAGTGACAATTTGCTACCATCTACTACTATGGTATAGTAGCCGCTTATTTTATGTAGGTAATTAGACTAAGTAAGCCACCGTTGCTAAACGGCCAGTACGCGAATTACGTCGATATGAATAAAACCAGTCAGACAAACTATAACTACAAAGCCCAGAAAAATAAATGCCTACATTACGACTTAGTTGACCTAAAGCAACTAAGCTCCTTAATTTGTGATTAGCGATACCTATTAGATTAGCTAAATACTTTTGATCTGTGGAGTCTTTGGCTTTAAAAAAGCGTTCATACCCAGGATTAAACTCCAAGAATCCCTCTCGCACCTCAGCACCTACTTCAAACGCCAAGAAACCAATTGAGGGGCCAATCCAGACATGTGAAATAGGCTCTGGTGATTTATTTTGCATTGCCTCAACGGTATTTTCTATCACCCCAAACAAGAGACTACGCCAACCTGCATGCACCACGCCTAGCACCGTAGCATTAGCACTTAATAACACAATAGGCATGCAATCTGCAGTTTGAATAGATAACACACGTCCAGGCACTGTCGTAATAGAGGCATCGGCTTTACTTAAGGGATCACCTGACTGCCAATGATCCGCATCAAAGACATTAGCACCATGCACTTGTGCCAGCCAAACAGGTGACGATGGTAGTTCCTCATCTAAGCGTGCTCTATTTGCCAATATCAACTCAGGCTCTGCCCCAGTAGCTAAACCCAAATTAAATCCCGCTTTGTTAAAGGCATCAGTATCTGCGCAACCGGAGGACATAACATCTCGACCACTTTTGGCCGTCGTCATAAAATATTGTAGACCTGCTACTTCGGGTCCACGAATAACAGGTAGACCATGTAGCTCATCAAATATTGCATAAGGTTTAGGGTATTGTTCCATAACTTGCATCACACTCTCCGGTCAGTTAAAAAACTTTATAACCAATTAACTGCATCAACCACGCTTTGCATATCCGCTGCCAAAGGCGCTTCAAAACTTTGTTCAGTATTATCTGCAGGGTCTAAAAAAGATAGACGTTGAGCATGTAACATTTGACGCTCAGCACCCGCCCAAATAGGTCCACCATAGATCGTATCACCTACTAAAGGGTGACCTAAACTTGCCATATGCACTCTAATTTGATGTGTACGACCTGTTTCTAAACGGCACTGCACTAGGCTCATTGGATGTTCTTGCCAACCACCAATACGCTCACGCTGATAATGCGTACGTGCGTCTTTAGGCGCAATCGGTGAATCAACTGACATTTTTACCGCGACTCGACGGTCTCTACCAATGGCAGCGTCAATGGTCCCTTGTTCTTTCGCATGACCTTTGACCAAGGCAATATATTGACGACCCACCGAGCGCTCTTGCAATTGCCTGACTAGATGAGTTTGGGCAATTTCGGTGCGTGCAATCATCAATAAACCCGAGGTGTCTTTATCTAAACGATGCACAATACCAGCGCGTGGAATTTTTTCTAGCTCGGGGAAATGATATAAAAGACCATTTAATAAAGTGCCTGACCAATTGCCTGCGCCTGGATGGGTCACCATACCAGCGACCTTATTAACTATAATGTAATTTGCCGTGGCGGCCACAATATCCAGATCAATATTTTCGGGATTATAAGCACTTTGCTCTTGAGAGGGCTGCGGTTGTACCCAGATTTTGTCACCCGCGCGTATGGTTTGACGCACCTTGGCCTCTTGATCGTTAACCCTAACCCAACCATCACTAATCCATTGTTGCAAACGACCACGCGAATGCTCAGGCAATAAGGTCGCCAATACCTTATCTAATCGCTCCCTACTAAAACTTAAGGGCATTTCAAATTCCACGGCTTCTAGAGTCGAAGCGCTATCATCTAAATCATCATGCGAATCAATGGAATTTTCGGACATACTACCCTCTTAAATGGCTTATATTTGATTTTTATAATACGACAATTAGCGTTACTGCTTTGTATTTTCTACTATTATTAGTTACAGCCACGCTATTCATACAAAAAGACTGTTATTATTGTTGATGTTCAGTAGAATAATGCATAATATCACGCAGGCTTTCTCATTTTAAATTGAAAATATGCAAAACAAAACCATTAAATCCTTAATACTCATTCTTGGCTTTAGCTTGTTGAGCGCTTGTTCCAGCACCCAAGACAAGATTAACGATGAAACTATCGGCTGGTCTGCTCCACAGCTATACTCTGCGGCACGCGATAACGTTCGTAGTAACTCATGGAACACAGCAAGTGCATATTTACACACGATTGGCACGCGCTTCCCATACTCAAGTTATGCGCAACAAGCGATGATTGATGAGGCCTACGTATTATGGCGCGATGACGAGCCAGAAAAAGCAAAAGCCGTGATTGACCGATTTAATCGTTTATATCCTAATCACCCTCATGGTGACTATATGCTCTATCTTAAGGGTTTAATTACCTTTACACCACCTAGTGCATTCTTAAGTAGCTACACTGGTCAGGATCCAAGTGAGCGTGACCCTAAGGGTCTTCGTGAGTCATACGAGGCATTTAAACAATTGGTTGAGCGCTACCCACAAAGTCGCTATGCTGAGGACTCTAGATTACGTCTTAACTGGTTAATTAACACAATTGCCGAAAACGAGGTTAACGTTGCTCAATATTATTACGAACGTTATGGCTATGTGGCTGCAATTAATCGTGCCCAAAACGTACTCAGTAACTTCTCTGGTGTAACTGCAACTGAGCGCGCTTTATACATTATGATGATGTCATATGAAAAGCTCGGCCTTAACGATCAGGCGCAAGATGCTCGACGCGTATTTATGCAAAACTACCCTGAGTCTGTTTACCTAGAAAAAGGTTTAGAAGGCGACTCCAAATGGTACGACTTCTTGACACCAGCAAAATGGTTTAACTAATAAGCTTTAATAGTTCGATATAAGCCCAGTATTAATTTGTACTGGGCTTATTTTATTTTTTCTGCTGACTTAAATAATTTAGGAACTGTAGCGCATCGGCTGGTTCACGTGTACGATAAAAATCCGGTAAACCTTGCCACAACCTTTTGCCGTAACCCTTTTCCACCAAACGCACATCACCAATAACCAACACACCCGCATCATTTTCACTACGAATCAAACGACCCGCCCCCTGCTTTAAACTAATGGCAGCATGGGGAATTTGAATCTCAAAGAATGGGCTACCACCACGATTTTCACAGTCTTTAATACGAGCATCAAGTACTGGATCGTCAGGCGACATAAAAGGAATTTTATCGATGGCCACCAGTGTTAATAAATCACCGGGAAAATCTACACCCTCCCAAAAACTCGCACTACCGACCAAAATAGCATTGCCCTCTAGACGGAATTTATCCATCAAATAAGCACGGGAATTTTCGCCCTGCTTAAGGAGAGGTCGGTCAATATTTTCCTCATCTAGACGCTGTAATAACAACTCTGAAAAATCATCTACCGCCCTTAAAGAAGTGCATAAAATTAAAACACCTCCATGCGTTGCCTTAATCAAGGGCAACAACATCTCGATAAACTCTGTTCTAAAGTTAAGATGATCTGGTAAGGGTAATTTTGGGATCAACATGATGGTGTTATCTTGGTATTGGAAAGGTGATTTCCATACCTTGGTTTCAGCATCATATAGCCCTAGATTATTAATAAAATGGTCAAAGTTACCGTTGACTGAAAGCGTTGCCGAGGTAAATATCCACGCTTGATCGGCTTGTTTAAAAGTACCAAAATGGCGCACACTTAAAGGAGCACGTTGTAACTGATAGGCGTTTTGAGTTAAGTTAATCCAACATACATAGGGTGTGTCTTTAAACTCGGGGACCTTTTGATGCTCCTCATCAAGTTTTTCTGCAACTAGGGAGCTAAGACTATCATCACCCTCATCATCAGGCTCAGACACTTTAGCTGTTGAGCTGCTGTCATCATTTGTGCTCGCAGCCGTTTTGGAGCCCGCGATATCATGACTGCGCGACCAACGCATTAAACTATCATAAAGAGCCGCTCCCTCTCGAGTTGCAGCATTAATATCAGGATGCTTATCTTGATATTTTAATAAAGCGCGAACTGCCACATTAATAGCCTCTGCCAGCTCATCTAGGCGGCCCATCACCCTGTCGTAATTTTCTAAGTTTTGGACTAAGGCCTGTTGATTTTGCATTTCCTCTAAGGGCATCAATTGCAAACGAAACTCCATTGATGCCTTAATCACTTCTTGCAATAATGGTTCAATGTCTTGAGATACCCCTTTGAGCTGCGCTCTGACCACAGCTAAAGCTCGGCGCTGCCATTCGTTAATTTTTTGGCCGCTAATTTGCTCACCTAAAAAACGAGTGGCATAATCTGGCAATTGATGCGCTTCATCAAAAACAATGGCACCAGCAGATGGCAGAAGATCATAGATGCCCTCTTGTCTTAAAGCCAGATCCGCTAAAAATAGCGCATGATTAATCACCACCACATCAGCCTCTTGAGCCAGGGCTCTCGCTTTATTAGTAAAGCACTCCTCAGAAAACTGACAATCTTGGCCTAAGCAATTTTCTGCCGTGGAAGTCACTCGATGCCAAATGTCGGCATTTTCGGGTACTGCAGTGCAATCTGCCTTATCGCCCGTGGCAGAGGTATCAGCAAAACGACGTATGGCTTTTAATTGTGGCACCTCAGCCTTGGAGTGTAAGCCAGCTTCAGACTGCTCTAACTCTTGTAAATAATGATGACAAACATAATTAGAGCGCCCTTTAAGTACACTAACCACAGCCGGTATACCCATTGCAGCGCACACTTGTGGCACATCTTTTTGATAGATCTGATCTTGGAGGTTACGCGTACCAGTAGAAATAATCACTTTAGTCGGCTCTAATAAGGCAGGCACTAAATAAGCCCACGTTTTACCTGTACCAGTACCTGCTTCGGCAATCAAAGTACCTCGTTTGCTAAACGTGTCCTCAATAGCTTGGGCAAGCTCAGTCTGGGCTTGGCGCTTAGTAAAATTAGCAACAGTACCGGCAAAGGGACCATCATCTGAAAAAAACCGGCTGACGTTAAAACTCAAGTGTCTATCCTAAAAATTGATTTAAGTGATTATTAACTATATTTTGCTATAAGCAATTGTAGCAATCCTTGCTGATGAATATATTTAGCCACCCAGTTATGGCAAAATGACTAACTTCATTATTAAATACTTGAGAGTGAGATGACAGAATCTGTAACGAACAGCACTGAAAATTCCCAGCTAGATATTCCACAAGAAGTTGATACAGCACGCATTATTGAGCAATTAGCTGAAGAGCTTTCAGTTAAGTCGAGCCAAGTAGCAGCAGCCGTTGGTTTATTAGATGAAGGTGCGACCGTACCATTTATTGCCCGTTATCGTAAAGAAGTTACGGGTGGTTTAGATGATACTGTGCTGCGCCAATTAGAGGTCCGTTTAATCTATGTACGCGAATTAGAAGAGCGTCGCTTAGCCATTCTAGAGTCAATCAACTCACAAGAAAAACTTACGCCTGAATTGCTAAGTAATATCCTCGAGGCAGACACTAAACAACGTTTAGAGGACCTTTATGCACCTTATAGACCTAAGCGTCGCACTCGTGCTCAAATCGCCATTGAAGCAGGTCTAGAGCCTTTAGCTGATGCTATTCTCGAAGATCCCCAAGCTATTCCCGAAGAACTCGCTCTTAATTACCTCAATGAAGAGCATAAAATCACTGACGCTAAGACTGCTTTAGATGGTGCGCGCGATATCTTATCTGAGCGTTTTGCTGAGGATGCGGATCTGTTAGCACAAATGCGTGAATTTCTTTCTAAACAGGGTCTTTTATACTCCAAAGTGGTTGAAGGTAAAGAGCAAGAAGGCGATACATTCCGCGACTGGTATGACTTTAGCGAGCGCTTAGAAACCATGCCATCACATCGTATTTTAGCGATGTTACGCGGTCGTCAACAAGGCTTTTTAGACCTGCGCATTGGTTTGCAACCTGAACAAGAGGAGCTAACGCCTCACCCTTGTATTGAGCGCATTGTCGACTACTTAAACTTAGATGCAGATTTTGAAGCTACAGCCACTCCACGTGGCAAATGGCTAGCAGACGTAGCTCGATGGACTTGGCGCGTGAAATTATTAACCGCCTTTGAAAGTGAGTTCATGACCCAACTTCGTGAACGCGCAGAAGAAGAAGCGATTAAAGTTTTCGCAGATAATTTAAAGGATTTACTCTTAGCTGCACCAGCTGGTCCTAAAGCGGTACTTGGCCTCGACCCTGGTATTCGTACTGGTGTTAAGGTGGCGGCCATTGATGCCACCGGTAAGCTATTAGATACAGCCACTATTTATCCATTTGAACCTCGTCGCGATCGCAAAGGCAGTATCAATACCTTAGCCGCACTAGTCGCAAAACATGATATTGATTTAATTGCCATCGGTAACGGTACCGCTTCTCGTGAAACCGAGCGCTTAGTGGCTGAATTAATCAAAGATTTCAAACTCGATAAGGTTAAGAAAATCGTTATTTCTGAGGCAGGTGCTTCTGTTTACTCTGCATCAGAATTAGCAGCTGCTGAGTTCCCAGATTTAGACGTTAGCTTACGTGGTGCAGTATCTATTGCGCGTCGTTTACAAGACCCATTGGCCGAGCTAGTTAAAATTGAGCCCAAGGCTATTGGTGTTGGTCAGTATCAGCATGATGTCAACCAACGCGAATTAGCTCGCTCACTTGATGCCGTTGTTGAAGACTGTGTTAACGCAGTGGGTGTGGATGTAAATACTGCTTCTGCCGCTCTACTTGCTAGAGTGTCTGGTTTAAATAATACTTTAGCCAAAAACATCGTTGAATGGCGTGATGCCAATGGTGCATTTACTAATCGTAAAAAGCTTCTTGAGGTTTCACGTTTTGGTCCTAAGACCTTTGAACAAGCGGCAGGTTTCTTGCGCATTTTACAAGGTGATAACCCACTCGATGCCTCAGCAGTTCACCCAGAGGCTTATCCTGTGGTTGAGCGTATTTTAGAAAAGATCCAAGCTGATATTAAAGATATTATGGGTCAAACGGATGCGCTTAAAGGCGTGTCACCAAGCAACTTCACTGATGAGAAATTCGGTTTACCTACGGTTAAAGATATCTTTAGTGAACTAGAAAAACCTGGTCGTGACCCACGTCCTGAGTTTAAGACAGCCACTTTCCAAGAAGGGGTTGAATCAATTCAGGACCTTATCCCTGGTATGGTACTAGAGGGCGTTGTTAGTAATGTCGCCGCCTTTGGTGCCTTTGTGGATGTAGGCGTTGGTCAAGACGGTTTAGTGCATATCTCGGCATTATCTGATAAATTTATTAATGACCCACGTGAAGTTGTGCGCGTCGGCCAAACTGTTAAGGTTAAAGTGCTCGAGGTTGATGTTGACCGCAACCGTATCAATCTAAGCATGCGCTTAGACGATGAGCCGGGTGCTACCAGTGGTGGCGCTCGCAGTGGTCGTAGCGGTCGAGATGAAGGTCGCCGAGGTGGTCAAGATCGTAAGCGCGGTACTTCACAACGCAATCAACGCCATGAAAAAGAGCCAATGGGTGCAATGGCCGCAGCTTTTGCTAAACTAAAGAGGTAATCTAGTCTTATAGACCCTAACGGTGCCATTAACGATTTAAAGGTGACGCTATGAAGTTTTTACTTATTAGATGTATAACCGCCCTTTGTCTGTTGAGTGGCACCGCCGCTTTAGCACAAGCTCCACACGATAATGAACTAGCTCCTGGACTTTTTGAAGAGCAACTTCAATCAGCCCAACGCGGCCATGCTGGCTCTCAAGTTTTGGTCGGCTTAGCCTATCAGGTTAATTATTTAGGTGTCGAGCAAAATTTCAAAGAAGCAGTGCGATGGTTCAGACTCGCTGCTAATCAAGGCCACCAACTAGGTCAAAATCTCTTAGCCAAAAGTTATTTCTACGGTATGGGTGTTACGCAAGATTTTGCTCAGGCCAAAAATCGCTTTAAGACTGCTGCCGAACAAGGTGAACCTGAGGCACAATTTATGCTTGCTTCTATTTACCTAGATTTAGGTGATTATGATGAATTAGAAAGAAACCCTAAAGAGGCGTATCGGTGGTTTAGTCGCTCTGCACAACAAAATTATATTCCTGCATACGCGGCCTTAGCTTCACTCTATGAAAATGGTCTTGGAGTTGAAAGAGATTTAGAAACTGCTCGTAATTGGTATAAAAAATCGTGTGACCAAGGAGTTTATGCAAGTTGCGAACCATTTAAGCGTATCGATGATGAACTCAATGAGCTTGCTGAAAAAGAGCTTTTGGAAGAAACTCAAAACACCACTGAAGTTATAGATTTTTGATTTAATTAAAGCAAATCAAACGCCATATAGCTTACTCGCAAATACACTTAATACATAACCAATCAAAGCTATTAAGATACCAAAGACAAAAATATAAATAAAAGCATTGCGCGCATTTTTCTTAGCCTGAGCAATCTGCTCTGGACTAAGTTCATCCAATAAGGCTTGGTTTTTGGCATTAGGTTTAGCATTTAATGTGCTCAAACAAATAATTCCAAAAAAAGAAATAATGGCACCCAACACATATAGTCCGGTTGAAATATAAGATAAAGCCACTTCCATATAAATACCTTTAAATCATTTAAAACACACGATTATTTAAGCGCATTTTACGCTCACGCCAATCGGGTAAAAAACGATCCATCAATGCTTTAAAACGATGATTATGGCTCATCTCAAATAAATGCACCATTTCATGCACTAAGACATATTCCAAACAATCGAGTGGATACTTAGCTAATTCACTATTTAAGCAAATGCGTTGACCATCACTTCTGCAACTGCCCCAACGTGATTTCATACGACGCAACACAAGATTGGGTACAGTAACAGACATTCTATCTTCCCAAAATGGCAGCATCGACTCTAATTGTTGCTCAATACATTGTTTATAAAACTCATCGACTACTAAGGATTTATTTTTAGTCGTAGTAGTCGCGCGCGCATATAAATGTAGTTCATTACCAATTTTGAGAAGCTCGTGCTTGCCATGGCGCTCAATCACTTTTAAGGTATGTGCTTCGCCCCATAAATAGTGACTTTCACCATCTACAAACTGCGGCTCAATAGGTGCGGCATAATCAGCAAATTTAAGTTGCTGCTCTTTAATCCAAGGTAAGCGATCATTAATAAACTGCATCACCGCACGCTCGCTTAAACGCTTAGGCACCGACACCGTTACCTGCCCCACTGGCGGAGTTACTCGAATGTAGAGGTTTTTAATGGCTTTGCGTTGCAACTGAATGTCAATTGAATCGACTTGAAGACTTTTCATAAATAAAATCAACGATTGAGTAATAAGGGTTTGATGCCTGAGCGTAACTTAGGGTTATACAACAAAGCCACGGCCATTCCAATCACAATACCCCAAAAAGCCGACGCAAGACCTAACCAGGTCATGCCTGATGCAGTTGCAATAAAAGTAATTAAGGCCGCTTCACGATTTTCCACATCCTCAACCGCTAATACAATATTGGCATTAATCGAACTCAATAAAGCAAGACCAGCCAAAATAGCCACTAACTCTGCTGGAAAAACAGCAAATAAAGTCACAATGGCGCTTGTAAAAAAAGCCCCAATAATATAAAACATGCCATTACTGATACCAGCAATATAACGTTTAGATGGGTCAGGATGACTATCAGGCCCTGTGGCAATAGCGGCACTAATTGCCCCTAACACAATGCTCGCAGAACCAGTCAGAGCAACAATAGAAGATACACCACCAGTGACAAGCATTATCGGACGTGACTTAACATCACGATAACCATCAACCATTAATATCGCCATACCTGGCAAGTACTGACCACTTAAACTGACCAATAACAAAGGTAAGGTCAAACTTAAAATACTAAAAACACTAAACTCTGGTGCGATAAGCTGAGGCACTACCCACTGTACATTAAAGTTTTCAGTATGTAGTTGAGCAGTGAAAGCCACAAAAGCTAAGCCCACCACAAATACCGCCACAATGCTATAACGAGAAAAATATTTTCTACCTAGCAAATAAACTAGGAGCATTAAAATCAATAAAGCTGGTGAAGCGCCGATGGTTTTAAAGGCGGCCGCTCCAAACTGGAATAACAAACCTGCCAGCATCCCACCTGCTACACCTCTAGGGATCCAAGCCATCAATTGATCAAAGCGACCCGATAGGCCGATTAAGACAATAATCAAACCTGCCAACATATGAGCGCCGACCATCTCGCTCACTGTCAAGGTTGGAAAAAGTGATAAAAGTAATACCGTACCTGGTACTGACCAACCGGTCATAATGGGCATCTTAAAGGTGTAACTTAAAATGATGCCACTAATCCCCACACCAAAAGAAATCCCCCACACCCAGCTCATCAACATATCGGTAGATACACCTGCGACGGTCGCTATTTGGAACACAATAACCAAGGGGCCACAATAGGCGATGATCACTGCCAATAAACCAGCAACAACGGCAGAAAGGGAGATGTCTTTTAGCATAAATTTTTATCTCATTATTATGTAAATCGCACCAGTTTATATGAAAGACTTGTTATTTAACA
>JAAZGT010000040.1 GCA_012511095.1 Alcaligenaceae bacterium | reverse complement strand
TTGAGTTGGTCTTTGAACTCATGCCAATAATATCGGACCAGATCTGAGTATCAAGCTGGTGCTGAAATATTGGAATACTAGTTTCTGGGAAAATAGTTACCTCAGGTGGGCGCGCTGGGTCAGAAGCTGGAAGTTGTGCCAAAAAAAACTGCTCATAAATGCGCTCAATGCCCTGCAGTGGATCAAACTTTTGCTCCATGGGAACATTGGTTTGAAGCAATCTGACTGAGATTGGATCACCATGGGGCTGCCACCATTGTATGAAACCAAGGCCCCAACTAATTAATAAAACGCTGATAAATTGTATGCCCGAGCGTAATTTTAAAGTGGCAGTACCTTGATAAAACACTTGAGCTAACAACGCACTACTTAGGCTGACAACAAAAACAATGCTATACATGCCGCCTACAGGAGCCCAAGCACTATACACTGTATCTACATAAGCGTAGGCAATTGCATTCCAGGGAAAACCAGTAAATATATAACCTCGAGCTAACTCAGCTAAGGTAATGCTAGCAGCCCAAATAAAGGGTGTTAGCCAATAAGTATATGAATTAATTGGTAAATAACTAAGTTTTGAATCGCGCTCTGTGGTCTTGGTGTTGAGATTGTTAGTATCGCTTTCGCGTTTAATTAAACAGACAAGTTTAGCGGAAATAAAAGCGGCTAAACCATAATAAACAGCAAGATATAATGAAAATAAAAAGACCGCTATAGCTGCCATGATCGCAGGCATGTGACCGTAGACATGCATGCTAATGTAAAGCCAATAGAGACTCGAGCAAAAACTCGCGATCCCAAAAACATAGGCATTTAAAAAGGCTTTTTTGGCAGAGCCTGAGTGAAGGAGTAAATAAAATAACCCCGCGAAACTCAGCATCTGTATCGGTGCATATGACCAAGATGGTAAGACACCATGATAAAAGCTTAACGAGTGAATCAGGCCTAAAACTAAAGCTATTATCAAGTTAATCATTTGAGCATCTCTTAGTGGACTATTTGTCGTCGTTGTTAGTGCTGGTATGGGCTACTACAGGGCTACGACGCACATGCAGCCATAAAGCGCGCTTTTCGTCAGCACGCAAAACATAAAACCTTAGATCGTCATACTTGTATTTATCGCCACGCTTAGGAATATGGTCTAATTCGGATGCCAACCAACCACCGATGGTGTCGTGCTCATCGTCAGGGATGTTGGCTTGTAGTGTCTCGTTGAAATCATCAATATGAGTTAAGGCCATGACGCGCCAAGCCACATCAGACTCAGGGAAGATGGTTTGTTCGGCTTCTTCGTCGTACTCATCTTCGATGTCGCCTACGATCTCCTCAAGGATGTCTTCCATCGTAACGAGACCGGTGATACTACCGTACTCGTCAATCACCAGAGCTAGATGACTACGGGTTTCTTTGAACTCTTTAAGAAGTTGATTTAAGCGCTTGGTTTCTGGCACAAAATGTGCGGGTCTAAGTAAGCGTTTAATATCAATATCGTTGTTTGTGATGATATGCAGTAGGTCTTTAGCTAATAAAAGCCCAATAATATTGTCACGCTCACCCTCATACACAGGGAAACGGGAATGGGCAGTGTCGATGACAAACTCAATAATCTCTTCGATAGGCCAGTCGATATTGATTAGGTCCATTTTAGATCGAGAGATTTGAATGTCGTCAGCAGATTTGTCTGAAAAAGACATGGTGCCAGCGATAATGCTGTATGACTCATCGTCTAAAATATCTCTAGCATGAGCGGTTTGTAGCACATCGCGCAGATCTTGACGGTCTTCTAGTTCAGCCTTAGGAGTAACTAAGTAACCAGAAAAACGCTTGAAAAAGCTTTTAAGCCCAGATGGCTTATTATTATCACCCGTAGGTGCGGGGGGAGTTGATTCAGTTGACATCTTTGACGTCGTATACTTTAAAAATTAAGTTAACTGTATTTTACCTAGTTTGTCTATTGTAATAAACAAAAGACTAAAGATAAGGGTTTTTTATTTGAAATTGAGCGAGGATTTCTATCTCTAAGCTCTCCATATCGGTTGCTTCATCATCGTTTTGGTGGTCAAAACCTAAAGCATGTAAGGTGCCATGTACAAGCAAGTGCTTGAAATGCGCCTCAAGACTTTTATCTTGCTCAGACGCTTCGCGTTGAACCACGGGTGCGCAAATAACAATATCGGCTCTAAGCGTCGCTGTGGCATCAGTACCGTACTCAAAAGTCAGCACATTAGTGGCGTAGTCTTTTTGGCGATATTGGTGATTTAATTGTTGAGCTTCTGCACTATCAACAATACGTAGAGTGATTTCAGCTGTCTTAAAATCATTCTCGAACTGTTCTAAGGCCATTTGTAGGCTTCTTAAAACAATATCTCGTAGCGACTCTTCATTGAGATTTTCAGGCCAAGTTGGCATTTCGATTTCATTTTGTAAAATGAAATTGAGTTGCTCAGAAGTAAAAGCAGTGGTGTCATTCATAAGCGTTAATTTGATTATCTATGCTCTTCAGTCGCTTCATAGGCCTCAATAATACGAGCCACTAGTGGGTGTCTAACGACGTCTTTACTGGTGAAGATTGTGCTTTTAATGGCATCAACGTTTTTGAGAACATTAAGTGAGTGCATTAAACCACTAAATTGACCTTTAGGTAAGTCGACTTGCGAAGGATCACCCGTAATCACTGCTTTGCTTCCAAAACCAATACGGGTTAGGAACATTTTCATTTGCTCAGGCGTGGTGTTTTGGGCTTCGTCTAAAATCACAAACGCGTGATTTAAGGTGCGGCCACGCATATACGCGAGTGGAGCAATTTCGATGGTTTGCTTTTCAAATAGCTTTTGAACCTTCTCAAAACCCATTAGATCGTAAAGGGCATCATAAAGAGGGCGTAAATAGGGATCCACTTTTTGGGCTAAGTCACCTGGTAAGAAACCTAAACGCTCACCCGCTTCAACGGCAGGGCGAGTCAAAATAATACGTTGCACATTATCGCGTTCTAGTGCATCAATAGCACAAGCCACGGCTAACCACGTCTTACCCGTACCGGCAGGGCCAACACCAAAGGTAATGTCATTGCCAAGAATTTGCTCAAGGTATTGACGTTGATGTGGTGTGCGAGGACGTAAATTATGGCGACGGACGCGTAGATTGAAGTTAGGATGAGCCTCATTTAAGTCCATCTCATCTTCGGTTGCTTGACGAGCTAATTGCTTATAGGCTTTTAGCTGATCGGCGGGGTTGTGATAGTCATAATCAGAACTATCTTTAGTGCTAGTTGCATTAGCTGCCGTTTGTTGTGACTCTTCAAGTTGCGATTTTAATTCGACAATACCTAATTGAATATCATCAATAGTGAGCTCTAAATGACGAGCTCGGCGATGAAAAACTATGAGGGCGTGAATGGCTTGCTCAGCTTGTTCGCCCTCAATGGTAAAGCGTGAACCATGACGACCGATGGTTACCCCCCAAGCTTGAGCTATCTGCTCTAAGTTCTCATCTAGAGGACCACACAAATTGGCGAGTTGCGTATTATCGCCTTCAAGGTGAATCACTTGGGGAAGTTTACGTTTGTTGCTCATTAAGCTACAGTCTCCGTGGTTACCACCTCACCTCTTAGAGAGTTGGTGAAAACCTCAGTAATGCGAATATCAACTAATTGACCCATTAAACGGTCTGAACCAACAAAGTTAACAATGCGGTTATTTTCGGTGCGACCGGTTAATTCATTTTCATCGCGACGTGAGCGACCATCAACTAGGACTTTTTGTACAGTTCCTAGCATGGACTCACTAATGGCTCTGGCTTGCTTATTAATTTGCGCTTGCAAACGTTGTAGACGACGTAACTTAACCTTATAAGGTGTGTCATCATGCAAATCAGCGGCTGGCGTACCTGGGCGACGCGAATAAATAAATGAGAATGAGGTGTCGAAGTTAAGCTCTTCGATTAACTTCATCGTGTTTTCAAAATCCTCATCGGTTTCACCAGGGAAGCCCACAATAAAATCAGACGATAGCGTTAAGCCTGGACGTGCTTTATATAAACGACGCGCAATTGATTTAAACTCTAAGGTAGTGTAACCACGCTTCATAGCTGCCAATACACGGTCTGAGCCAGTTTGAATTGGCAGGTGTAAGAATGGCACTAGCTTTGGTAATTTGCCATGAGCCTCGATTAGGCGAGTGGTCATTTCCTTAGGGTGAGAGGTGGTGTAGCGAATACGCTCAATACCAGGAATCTCATGCACATACTCTAGCAGCATGGCAAAGTCAGCTAACTCACCGCTTTCACCTAATGGGCCACGATAGGCGTTAACGTTTTGACCTAAAAGATTAACCTCTTTAACGCCCTGGTCAGCTAAGTCGGCAATCTCAACTAAAACGTCTTCGAATGGACGTGAAATTTCTTCACCGCGTGTATAAGGTACCACGCAGTAACTACAATACTTACTACAGCCTTCCATAATCGATACGAAAGCTGATGGGCCATCAACACGCGCAGGCGGTAGAGCGTCAAACTTCTCAATTTCTGGGAAGCTAATATCTACTTGTGACTTACCCGTGTTTTTGCGCATTTCGATTAAATCAGGTAAACGATGTAAGGTTTGAGGACCAAACACAACGTCTACAAAAGGTGCACGGCGAATAATCGTAGCGCCTTCTTGGCTCGCTACACAGCCGCCCACGCCAATTAATAAATCAGGGTTGCGCTCTTTTAGAATGCGTGCACGACCCAGGTCGGAAAATACTTTCTCTTGTGCTTTTTCACGAATAGAGCAGGTGTTAAATAAAATAACATCAGCCTCTTCGGGGTTTTGTGTGAGCTCCATGCCCTCTTTGGCGTGGAGTACATCAATCATTTTGTCAGAGTCGTACTCGTTCATTTGACAGCCAAAGGTCTTAATGTAGAGTTTTTTTGGACCATCGCTTTGGCGTAGTTTGGCTAGTTTATCAAGCGCTTCATCGCTTAGTTTTGCTTCAGCAGCCATTGCTGCTCTAGCTGCGCTTGCAGCCTCTTCAAGTGTTTTAGCTTGTGATGTAGCGCCAGTTGCGCCTCTTTTGAGTGTAGTTTCTTGCATTATAGTCACCGAAACGGGTTTAGATCCCGGGGGTAAAATGTGTAAAGTGTAAATGTAAAAACTCACTAGCATAATACCAGTGAGTTTTTATTAGAGATAACTAAAGATTTTACTAAATATTTAAGCGTTTTGCTAAATATAGATGATTAAATTACGCTTTTATTTGAGTTTTATTAACCACCTATGGTCCATTCTGTTGTTATTTCCTCAGTTTCTGCCTCAGCTTTAGGGGCTTTGATCATATCTTCACGCTTAATTCCTAACCACATAGCAATAGAAGAAGCCACGATCATTGAAGAGTAAATACCAAACCAAATACCAATGGTCAGGGCTAAAGCAAAGTAATGTAAGCTTGGGCCACCAAAGAATAACATGGATAACACCATCATTTGCGTAGAACCGTGAGTAATAATAGTTCTAGAAATGGTTTGCGTGATTGAGCTGTTAATTACCTCACGTACACTGGATTTGCGTTGCTTACGGAAGTTTTCACGAATACGGTCCATAATAACTACCGATTCGTTAACTGAGTAACCAAGCACTGCCAGCACCCCAGCTAATACGGGTAGTGAGAACTCCCACTGGAAGAAAGCAAAGAAGCCCAGAATAATCACAACGTCATGCAGGTTAGCAAAAATACCTGCCACCGCAAATTTCCATTCGAAACGGAAAGCGAGGTAAAGCGTGATTCCAATGACGACAAAGAAAAATGCTTTTAAACCGTTGGCATAAAGTTCGTCACCAATTTGTGGGCCAACGAATTCAACACGACGCATTTCTACTGGATTGTCAGGCTGTTGTAAGGCACTCATAATCGCTTGGCTTTGCTCTGCAGTGTTGATTCCCTCTATCACAGGAAGGCGAATCATCACATCGCGTGAGGTACCAAAGTTTTGTACTTGGTAGTCACGGTAATCTAAGCTAGCGATGCGGTTGCGTACCTCTTCGAGGTTAGCAGGTTGCTCATAAGCAACCTCCATAATGGTACCGCCAGTAAACTCAATCGATAGGTTAAAGCCGCGAGTCGCAATAAAAAACACAGCCAATACGAACATCACTAAACTAATCAAATTCAGAACTAATGAATAGTTCATGAATGGGATTGTTCGACGGATACGAAAGAATTCCATAATTAATAAACCTTTTTAGTGTGTCCTAAATTAACTTTGTTTGGCTTTGTTTTTTGATTTGGTGGTGTCATTGCCATCAGGGCGCCAAACAGTACCAATAGCCAGTCGTTTTAAGCCTCTGCGACCACCGTACCAAGTATTTACTAAGGCGCGAACCCCAACTACGGAAGAGAACATTGAGGTCAAAATACCTAAACAATGCACAATCGCAAAGCCTCGGATGGGACCTGGTCCACTAAAGGCTAATAAGGCAATACCTACAATTAATGAGGTCAAGTTTGAGTCAAAAATTGTGCCCCAAGCTCTATCGAAACCGATATTAATTGCTTGTTGTGGCGTGGCGCCTTCGCGTAATTCCTCACGAATACGCTCATTAATTAGTACGTTGGCGTCAATGGCCATACCGAGAGTTAAAGCAATCGCAGCAATCCCTGGTAAGGTGAGGGTGGCTTGTAAAACCGATAATAGGGCAAGTAATAAAACAACGTTAAATACTAGACCTAAGGTCGAGAAAACACCAAATAAATGGTAGTAAAGCACCATAAAGATGGCGATTGCAACAAAACCCCAAAGTGTTGATTGGAAGCCTTTTTCAATATTTTCAGCACCTAAGCTAGGGCCAATAGTGCGCTCTTCAATGATAGACATAGGAGCAGCTAATGAACCAGCACGTAGTAAAAGTGCTGTATCTGCAGCCTCAGTTAAGCTCATGGAGCCAGAAATCTCAACCTGACCATTAGGGATTTCGGAGCGAATCACAGGAGCAGTTACGACTTGACCACGGTTGTTCTCAAATAAAACAATGGCGATACGCTTACCAACGTTGTTACGCGTCGTATCACGGAAAATACGAGCACCGTTATCGTCTAGTCGTAGGTTAACCGTCGGTTGTTGAGTTTGTGGGTTGCGACCAGCGGTTGCATCTTGTAAGTTTTCACCCGTTAAAAGTACCTGACGGCGCAATAAAAGTGTCTGGCCATCGGTATCTTTAAATGCCTCCATACCAAAAGGTACAGTACCAGCAGCAATTGCTGCCATGGCGGCAGGTGAGTCTTCAACCATACGTAGTTGAAGAGTAGCTGTACGACCTAGGATCTCCTTAGCGCGTGCTACGTCTTGAATACCAGGTAACTGCACCACAATACGATCATTACCTTGTTGCTGAATGACTGGCTCAGCTACCCCTAATTCGTTAATACGGTTATGTAGGGTGATAATGTTTTGTCTTAACGCAGTTTCTTGAATACGGATAATCTCAGTTTCATTAATTTGACCAATTAATAAGTATTGAGTACCACGATCTTGGGCGTTAAAACTTAATTCAGGCATCATGCCACGTAATTGACCTAGCGCTTGATCGCGAGTCTCAGCGCTAGAAAATAGCGCCTGAATCGATGAGCCTTCACGACTAACTTGTAATGAGTCTAGACCACGTAGTCGCAAGTTATTACGCACATCGTTGCTCAGGGCGTCATAACGAGACTCTAAAGCACCGTCCATATCAACCTGGAGTAGGAAATGCACACCACCACGTAGGTCTAAGCCTAAGAACATAGGACGTGCATTAAGGGCGGTTAACCAGTCGGGTGAATCTGATAGTAGGTTAAGGGCAACCGTATACTCAGGCTCTTCGGGATTGCGAATTAATGCCTTTTCAATTAAGTCTTTAGCTTTTAGTTGAATGTCAGGTGTCGCAAAGCGTATACGGACATTACCAATCGAGTTATTAATTGAGTAATAAGCGCCAGTGTATGGAACCTGCTCTTGTTGGAGGAGGTTTTCTATCTGTCTTAAGGTGTTTTCATCGACCTTGCGAGTTACATTAGTACTAGTTACCTGAACTGCTGGAGACTCTCCAAAAAAGTTAGGTAAGGTATAGAGTAAGCCTAGTAATAGTGCCACCAGGACAATGAGGTATTTCCATAAAGGGTAACGATTCATGCCGAATGTCTTTAGAGTTTTGGTGTGAAATGCAGCCACTACGCTTTAAGAAGCCTAGTGGCTGAAATGCATTGGGAATTACAGAGTTCTGAGGGTGTCTTTAGGTAGAACAGCTGTAACTGCTTGACGTTGTACCATGATTTCAACTGGTTTAGATGCTAGGTCAGCAACCTCTAGAGCGATGTAACCAGAGTCAGTGATACGGTTAATACGACCAACTAAACCACCAGCAGTAACCACTTCGTTGCCTACAGTCAGGTTATCTACCATGTTTTTATGCTCTTTTTGACGTTTCATTTGTGGGCGAATCATTAAGAAGTAAAGCACCACAAACATTAAAATGATTGGTAAGAAGCCCATGATACCGGCGCCTTCTTGCTGTGCCAAAGACACGTTTAGTAAATCAACGAAGTTCATATAAATCTCCAGGATTTCTCAATTTGGATTAATTGAGATTTTCTTAAATGTTATTAAAAATAAAGTAACTGTAAAATATTAACCGATTATTGTAGCGTGTTCTAAGTTTATTCAATACCTTTTGCGCGATCTTTATGGAATTGCTCTTGCCATTGTTCAAATCGGTTCTCTTCAATGGCGTCGCGCATTTCTTTCATTAGGTTGAGGTAGTAATGCAAATTGTGCAGTGTGTTTAAACGCGCGCCAGTAATTTCATTGGCTCTATGTAAATGGTGCAAATACGCACGAGAGAAGTGTTGACAGGTATGACAATCACAGCTCGGGTCTAGTGGTTTAGTGTCATCTTTGTAGCGCGCATTGCGTATTTTAATATCACCGAAGCGGGTAAATAACCAACCGTTACGGGCGTTACGAGTCGGCATCACGCAGTCGAACATATCCACTCCTTGTGACACCGCATAAACTAAATCTTCAGGAGTGCCTACACCCATTAAGTAACGGGGCGCATTTTCTGGCAGTTTATGAGCAATCTCACTAACGATACGTTGCATATCCTCTTTAGGTTCACCCACCGATAGGCCGCCAATGGCATAACCGTGGAAACCAATATCTACTAATCCTTCAAGCGATTCTTTGCGTAAATCCTCAAACATACCGCCTTGAACAATACCAAATAGGGCATTGGGGTTTTGAAACTCATTAAAAGCGATTTTGGAACGTTTAGCCCAGCGTAATGATAAACGCATAGAGCGCGCTGCTTCCTCGTGTGTAGCGGGGCGACCATCAATTAAATAGGGCGTACATTCATCGAGCACCATAGCGATATCCGAGTTAAGGTCGGTTTGAATACGCATGGATTCTTCAGGGCTAAGAAAAAGCCTTTCACCATTAAGTGGAGAGAAAAAGTTCACTCCTTCTTCGGTTAATTTACTGCGTAAATTGCTTAAACTAAATACTTGGAAGCCACCAGAGTCGGTAAGAATGGGTTTATGCCATTGCATAAAATCATGTAGACCACCGAATTTCTTAATAATTTCAGTACCTGGGCGCAGCCATAGGTGAAAGGTATTACCTAAAACGACTTGGGAGCCAATCTCATGCAATTCATGAGGCAGCATGGCTTTAACCGAGCCATAGGTGCCCACCGGCATAAACATTGGAGTTTGCACTGTGCCATGATTTAGCTTAATGCTGGCGCGACGGGCCTTGCCTTGGGTGTTAAGTAGAGTAAATTCTAAAGCTGACATTTTATTTTAGGTTTAAACTTATTTTTCAGTAAATTTTTATAAATCAATAAACATTGAGTCGCCATAGCTAAAGAAGCGATACTGCTGCTTTATAGCATGGGCATAGGTTTTTTTCATATTATCCAATCCCATTAAGGCCGAAACTAACATTAATAGCGTGGATTGGGGTAAGTGGAAATTGGTAATCAAAGCGTCTACGACTTTAAATTGATAGCCAGGGGTAATAAATAAGCGTGTATCCCCTTGGTGGGCGATAGGGCAACGCATACCCTCAAGGGTGCCACCAAATTGTGCAGCAGACTCTAAAGCTCTCACACTCGTGGTGCCTACCGCAATGACTCGACCACCTGCAGCGCGTGTCGACTTGATAGCCTCAATCACACTGGGCTCAACTTCATACCACTCAGCGTGCATAATATGGTCTTTGATTTCTTCAGTGCGCACTGGCTGAAAAGTCCCAGCCCCAACATGCAGGGTAACAAAAGCTGTATTAACGCCCATATCACCAAGGCGTGCTAATAATTCATCATCAAAATGTAAACCAGCCGTCGGCGCGGCAACCGCACCTGGCGTTTTAGCATAGACGGTTTGATAACGCTTGTCATCCTCAGCATCAGGCGTGTGTGTAATATACGGCGGTAGCGGTGTTTGACCATATTGATCCAATAAAGGTAATAAAGGCTCAGAAAACACTAATTCAAATAACGCTTCCTCACGGCCTATCACCTCCGCACTAAATTGATCCTCGGCAAAGAGTAGCTTGGTATGGAGTTTGGGCGATTTGCTAGCTCTGATATGTGCTAATGCGCGATTTTCATCAAGTAAACGCTCAACCAGTAACTCAACCTTGCCGCCTGTTTCCTTTTGGCCAAATAAGCGCGCCTTAATGACTTTCGTATTATTAAAAATCAATAAATCATTAGGTTTTAGAAATTGAATTAAGTCAGTAAATTGGTGATCATGACACTGACCCTGCGCATCAACCCGCAACAAACGGCTCTTATTGCGTTGTTCGGCAGGGGATTGAGCAATTAATTCCTCGGGTAAATCGTAATCAAAATCACTTAATAGCAAATCAGCTGACACTGAAGGGGTTGTTAGGGAAGTCGTTGTCATCATCT
>JAAZGT010000289.1 GCA_012511095.1 Alcaligenaceae bacterium | reverse complement strand
ATTTTTTCTGATTAATATTAATTCAATTATTTTTTTGATGAATATGAGTAATTCAAATCTTACACCTTTAGAACGTTTAAAGCAGAGTAGCGCAGCTGAGTGGAAAGACTATACGCAGCATGCCTTTGTTCGTCAGTTAGGAGCGGGCACCTTAGAAGCCGATGCTTTTAAGCATTATTTAAAACAAGATTATTTGTTTTTAGTTCATTTTGCACGCGCTTGGGGCTTGGCTGTTTATAAAAGCCGTAATATGCGTGAATTGCGTCAGAGCTTTGCAAGCCTAATCGCTATTGTTGATGTTGAGTTTGATTTGCATATCGAATACTGTGCTAAGTGGGGTATTACTGAAGCTGAGCTTGAAGAGTTGCCAGAGGGTCGCGCCACTATGGCTTATACGCGTTATGTTTTAGATGCAGGCAACCAAGGCAACCTACTTGATCTACACGTGGCGCTAGTACCATGTTTAATCGGTTATGCCGAAATTGGTAAGTGGTTAGAAGCTCAAGACTTCACGCTAATGGATGAGTCTAATCCATATTTACCATGGATTAAAATGTACATTAGTGATGAGTTTCAACAAGCTGCTAAAGCCGAAATTGATTGGTTAAATCAGGCTTTAGCTAAGGTTGATGATGATCGTTTTAAAGAGCTCGAAGCTATTTTCAGAGATGCTACACGCTTAGAAATCGATTTCTGGCAAGCGGGTCTTGACCAGACAGTTTAAGCAGTAACACTTTCTGATAAGTAATTAAGGAGTCGCTTTAATATAGGTGAGGCGTAGTTCGGTGCAATGTTACTTAGAAATTCGCTGAAATCTAGATCAGCTTGAAAATCGGCCCTATCGCTAATGATTCTAAAGATCGCAAAGGGTATATCGTATTCATAGCACACCTGCGCCACAGCGGCTCCTTCCATTTCAACACACATGGTGTTTGGCATAGTCTCACGAATAAAAGTTTGCTTATCTAGTGCATTAACAAAGAGATCGCCACTACCTATTAGACCCAAATGTAATTTTGGTGTCGTTCGTTGGAAAAAACGTTTTTTCTCTTCTGCTGTGAAAACAGTCTTAAGATCATTTTCTAAATAATCTGTGCATGCGGCTTGGATTTTGTTAGTGAGCTCTTCGTCACTTTCAAAAAAAGTTTTGTTTAATAAAGGCACACTAAATTTAGGAAATAATGGACTTGCATCTAAATCATATTGGTAAACTGATTTAGCAATCACAATATCTCCCACCTTAGCTTCTCGATGGACACCACCTGCTAAGCCTGTAAAGATCACGCGATCAACACCAAACTTATTAATCAGTGTAGTAACAGTAGATGCAGCAGCAACTTTACCAATGCGAGAGAGCACAATGACATAGTTCTGACCATTAAACTCACCAACATAATATCGGCGCTCGGCAAGCGTATGAATGGTGACATTGTCACCCATGTTTTTTAAGATGGCGGCAATTTCTTGCTCTAGTGCTGCCATAATCCCGATTGGTGCTTTTTTGTTTGTTGATGGGTGTGCCTGCAGCGGGCTGTATTGTTGAGTTTGCATTTGTGCTAATTATTTATTTAACGATGATTGAAAGATAAAAGCGCTGAAATCTTATGATTCTTATGATTTAGGATTGTGTAAATTAACATAAATTGATTTAAAAAAAGATGTTTTTAAGCCGTGTCAGTGTTAATACTAGTGCTGATTGTTTTTATGAATTTAAAAAAATAAACACTTGATCAATATGTTAAGCTTTTCTATAGCTCTGTACTTTTTTCATGCGGGGCTATTTAAAAATCTTTATTCAAATAAAGAAAGGAGACAGTATATGAAAAAAGTTCTTTTAAGTACTTTATTGGCAGGTTTTATGACAGCAGCTTATGCGGCTGATGATATTGTCGTCGATATGAAGTTTGCGACAGACAAAGGACCAGGTGATTCAGCTGGTACGGTAACCATTAGCATGACTGATTTCGGTGCTAAATTTACTCCAGATATTAAGGGACTTGAGGAACCAGGTGTGCGTGGTTTCCATATTCATGCGGTAGGTTCTTGTGATGCCAGTGAGGTCGATGGCAAGGTGGTCCCTGCTGGTGCTGCGGGTGGTCACTGGGATCCAGATAAGACGGGTTCACACAAAGGTCCATGGGATACTGCAGGTCACAAAGGTGATCTACCCGCTTTATACGTCGATGCCGAGGGTAATATTAACTACCCAGTAGTAGCACCGCGTATTACAGATCTTGATGAAATTAAGGGCCTCGCTATGATGATTCACGTTGGTGGTGATAACTATAGCGACGACCCATTGCCTTTAGGCGGTGGTGGTGCTCGTAACCTGTGCGGTTTAATTAAATAAAATTAAAAGCTCATACACCATAAAAAGACCCCATAAAATTGAGGTTTTACGCTCGTTTTATGGGGTCTTTTAGTATTCAGAAAGAGTCGTTAACGACGACCCATTACAAATGATAAAACAGCAATGATTAAAAAGACAAAGAATAATATTTTTGCAATACCTGCAGCAGTGCCAGCAATACCACCAAAACCTAGTACAGCAGCAATTATGGCAATGATTAAAAAGACCACAGCATAATGAAGCATGGCTTCCTCCTTTCCTTTTGAGTGGTTATACATCTTCACTGTACGCCATTATGATGTCAGTAGTATTATTAATTTGAAATTAAAACCAAGATTTTGTAAGGGAACTGGTTTTTATGGCACTAAATATAAAAAGATGTAAATATTTACTACTGAGCTGATGAAACAGACTATATTTTGAGCGACTTTTAGGTGCAATTATGTTTAAAAATGAATTTTGTGAACGTTTCGGTTTAGATTATCCTATTATTCAAGCGCCAATGGCTGGCGTCTCTAATCCAGTTTTGGCAGCTGCAGTTTATAAGGCAGGTGCTTTAGCTTCTTTAGGTTGTGGCGCTATGAATGCTGTAACACTTGATAAAAATATAGCTGAGTTTATGAGTTTAAGCGGTCAGACAAAAGACCCCTTAATTAATATCAATTTTTTTTCACATCAAGAAGAAAAGGTTGATGTGCTTGCTAACCAAGCGTGGATTGAGCAGTTACGATCTTTATTTGAGCAGTTCGATGCTCAGGTTCCAACAAGTCTTGAGGTGATTTATCAAAGTCTCTTAACTGATGATGAGCGAGTTAAGGTGATTTTAGAAAGACGTCCGCAAATTGTTAGTTTTCACTTCGGACTGCCATCAGAGTCTGTGCTTCAGCAGCTTAAAGATGCGGGTATTGTACTTTTTGCAAGTGCTTGTGACTTACATGAAGCTAAGCAGTTAGAGGCTGCAGGGGTGGATTATATTGTGGCCCAAGGTTATGAAGCTGGGGGTCATCGCGGTATTTTTGATCCTAATTTGGATCCACAATTAGGCACTCTAGAATTAGTTAAACTCATTGCACAAGAGTGTAAGCCACCCGTGGTTGCGACAGGTGGCATCATGAATGGTTTAGGTATTCGCGAGGTTTTAGAGCAGGGTGCGGTGGCAGCGCAGTTAGGTACCGCCTTTGTGCTTTGCCCAGAAAGCTCAGCATCAGCAGCGTACAGACATCAGCTCAAGACAGAGGCAGCTAAGAGCAATCCAGAAACGTGTGTCAGTGAGCTGATCTCAGGTCGACCTGCACGTGGTCTAAAAACTAAATTAACTGAACTAGGGGATAAGTTGGTTCAAGTTGAGCGTTTAAAAAAACCTGCGTATCCAGTTTTATACGATGCTAATAAGCAATTAAATGATGCTGCGTTAAAACACGGTGATGAGGGTTATGGTGCCTATTGGTCGGGCACGGGTTTAGCGGCCATTAGAGAGATGCCGGCCGAGGAATTGGTTGCCGTATTGGCTAAGGAGTTGCAACAGCAATAATAGCTAATATTCACAACGATAGTATTTATAGACCCCATGCATTAAGTGTGGGGTTTTTTGTGTCTCAACAAAATTTAACTCAAAGTAATTGATGAGGAAGATTTATCGCATGCTTTGCAGGGGTTAATGCTCAATCACAATAAAAGCAGCCTTGCGATATCAAATTCAAAACGCAAGGCTGTAAATAAACGACTTTGAGTAGTGGCTTTGATGTTAAGTTTAAGCCATTAAGCCAGCTTGATAATCGTTAAAAGCCTGCACAATCTCATCTTTCGTGTTCATTACAAAGGGACCATGCTGAAAAATAGGTTCATTTAATGGTTTACCAGCGATTACCAGCACACGGCTATCTTCAAGTGCAGTTAGACTGACGCCATCGGCCTCAGGGTCATTAGATAAAATCGCTAAGTTGGTTGGTTTTACTACCTTGCCATCAACTTCTAATTGACCTTCATAGACCACGATAAAGGCGTTGTGCCCCGCAGGGATTTGCGCATCAAAGCGCTGATCTGCCGGAAGCTGCACATCCAGATAAAGTGGCTCAGTATGCTCACGTTGTACTGCACCCTTAATACCATGGCATTGTCCCGCAATGATGGTTACTAAAGTGCCATTGTCGGCGGTGTATTTAGGTAAGTCGGGGTTTTGGTAGTCTTTGTACCAAGGTTCAATCATTTTGTCTTTGGCAGGTAGGTTGAGCCATAGTTGAAAACCGCGCATCATACCATTTTCTTGCTGTGGGATTTCTGAGTGAATTAAACCACGACCCGCGGTCATCCACTGCACGCCGCCATTTTCTAATAAACCCTCATTGCCTTTGCTATCACGATGTAGCATACGACCTTCAATCATATAGGTCACGGTCTCGAAGCCACGATGTGGGTGGTTAGGAAAACCCGCAATATAATCGTCAGGATTATCACTACCAAAACAATCTAACATGAGAAATGGGTCAAGACGTTGTTGTAGACCTTGACTTAATAAGCGCGTAAGTTTAACACCCGCACCATCGCTCGTTGCTTGACCGCTAATAAGGTGCTCGAGCTGACGGGATTGATTGACTTTATACATAGATATTCCTCAATAAATAGTATCAGTTTATTATAGAGGAATAGAGACAATAGGGTGCTTGATGTTGGGTGGCTGAGCAGGGCCCGAATTTGCGACCAACGGATTAAAAGCCCGTTGTTCTTTTAGTTTAGCAACTTATTGCCTAGCCAATCGACTAAAAGGCTTTAGTAACTCAGCTACGCTGTCTAGAATCGACTCATCACTAGCACGCCATGGATTGATATCTAAACCCCCACGACGCGTATACCGAGCACATACAAAAAGCGCTTCAGGCATGCAATGCCTCAATATATCGCAGTAGATTTCCTCTACACATAGCTCATGAAAGCCATTGTGCTGACGATAAGACACGATATATTTTAAAAATGCTGCGGGGTCGATAGGTTGACCACGATACGCAATGATTACCGTGCCCCAATCAGGTTGATCGGTAACAGGGCAATTTGATTTCAACAGATTCGAATAAAGAATATGCACTTGCTCAGAGTCTGCTGACCTCAGCTTCTTATCAGCCAAAGTTAACAATTCAGGCTTTGGCTCATAGCTATCAATCACTACATCGAGCTCATCAACGCAATTACCAAGAGCATTTATAATCGTACATTGATGCCATTTGTGGCTCAGCAGTAATTGCACCTTTACCGTACCTTCAGCAGCTTT
>JAAZGT010000288.1 GCA_012511095.1 Alcaligenaceae bacterium | reverse complement strand
CTCAAAAATTGCTAAAACCTCTTGGACCGAATCAGGGCTCACCGCTAATAATAGACCGCCTGAGGTTTGAGGATCGGTTAATAAAGCACGATCCACGTCATTAATCGTATCGCCAAACACGACATAATCACCAATCGCATTCCAGTTACGACCAGAAGCACCGGTAATATTGCCCTGCTCTGCTAACTCCCTCGCCCCATCTAAAAAAGGCACCTCGGCTAAATCGATCTCTAAATCCACACCTGAAGCACGCGCCATCTCAGAGGAATGACCTAATAAACCAAAACCCGTCACATCTGTCATAGCATGTACGCCTACGATTGGGCCTAGCTTTGCCCCAGCCGTATTAAGCTGTGTGGTGGACTCAATCATTAAATCATAGGAGGATTGTGGCAATGCATTTTTCTTTAGCGCTGCGGAGAAAATACCAATACCCAAACCCTTTCCTAAAATCAAGACATCACCCGATTGAGCATTTGAATTGCGTTTGATTTTATCGGGATGGATGGTACCCATGGCCGCCAAGCCATAAATTGGCTCAACCGAATCAATTGAGTGACCACCAGGCACTGGAATACCTGCTTGATGGCAAACATCAGCACCACCTTGTAGTATCAGAGCAATTTGATCGTGATCTAATACATTAATCGGCATAGCAACTAAGGCCAATGCCATCACTGGTGTGCCACCCATAGCGTAAATATCTGACAAAGCATTGGTCGCTGCAATACGACCGAAATCATATGGGTCATCAACAATGGGCATAAAAAAATCAGTCGTCGCAATCAGAGCCTGTTCATCGTTTAATTTAAAAACTGCCGCATCATCGGCAGTTTCATTACCAACTAAGAGATTTGGAAACGCTTGACCTTGTGGCATCTTTGTCATCAACTTTGATAAGACATCAGGCGCTATTTTGCAACCACAACCACCGCCATGTGATAAAGAGGTTAAACGAGGAGATTTACTTGATTGTGTCGAATTATTTACGGCCATGAAACTCACCATCCGAAAATATATGTGGCGGAAGGTAGCAGGAGTCGAACCTACCTGGGAATGTCTGACATCCCCAACTGGATTTGAAGCCCAGCCGCAACACCGGTTACGCATACCTTCCGAAGATTTTTAAGAAACCATTATAACCAATCTAATGAGGGGTTGCGAACTAATCTACGCTCGCGTACACGGCGTGTTAACCCCACTCGGTCGAAGTATTCGAGAATTTGGATCGCTCTTTTACGACCTAGACCCGAGGCATCTCTAAAATCAGTAGTGGCAATATCATCTTGTGGCTCTAAGCTTAATACTAAATGTGCCATTTGCTCTAAGGCTTTGCGATGGTAAAAAAGATCCTTAACGACTTGAAAAATCTCACCTTGACGATTTAGTCGGCGCAATACCTGACGTACCTCAGCTTCTTCGGCTTCTAATTGCTTAGCGATATCACGTACCCATGGTGGATTTGCACCACCTGCCTCAACTAAAGGCAAGATCTGTTCAGCTAGAAGTTTTTCTTTTTCTGATAAAACCGGAATATG
>JAAZGT010000287.1 GCA_012511095.1 Alcaligenaceae bacterium | reverse complement strand
GTATTGGGGAGCCCGATTTTACTGCGCCACCCCTAGTGTGTGAGACCTTAGTCAAAGCCACACAAAGCGGATTAAGTGGCTATAGCGCCACCTTAGGCTTAGAGCCTTTACGTATGTGCATTGCCGACTATTACAACGAACAATTTGGCACAAACATCAATCACAATCAAATTCTTGTTACCACTGGGGCCTCTGGCGGCTTGTTATTAGCTGCTCAAACCTTATTAAATCCTGGTGATGAAGTATTGATGCCTGATCCTTATTACCCAGCCAACTATAATTTTATTTTAACGGCTGGTGCGAGCACCAAATTAATTCCATGCACAGCCGAAGAGCGCTTCCAATTATCTGCTGAGAAAATCAAAGCAAATTGGGGTCCTAACACCCGCGCTGTTTTAATCGCCTCGCCTAGTAACCCGACAGGTACCAGCATTACCGAAGAGGAGCTAAGCAAGATTTGCAAAACGGTTAAATCCCTTGGTGGTATCGTAATTATCGATGAAATTTACTTGGGTTTGACCTATGATCACCAGCCTAAATCCGCGCTAGCCATTGATCCAGATGTCATTGTTATTAATAGTTTTTCTAAATACTTTAATATGACAGGCTGGCGTTTGGGTTGGATCATTGCTCCAGAAAACCTCATTCCAGCTTTTGAGAAAATCTCTAGTAGCTTAACCATTTGTGCACCAACTTTATCTCAGCATGCGGCAATTTCTTGTTTTGCTCCTGAGTCTATGGCAATTTACGAAAAAAGACGCGCGGCTTTCCAAGAGCGTCGTGATTATTTACTACCTGAGCTAGAGCGCTTAGGTTTACACGTACCCGTTAAGCCAGATGGTGCCTTCTATATCTATTGTGATATTTCTAAGTACAGCAACGACAGCGTTGATTTCGCTAATCAGTTATTAGAAAAAGCGGGGGTTGCGACGGTACCTGGTCTGGATTTTGGTCCAGCTCATGCTAATAAAATGCTTCGTCTTTCTTATGCAACCGGTATTGAGCAATTAAAAATAGCCATTCAACGACTTGAGGATTATTTAGGTGAAATATAAAGATCTTAGAGACTTCCTCTCTCAACTAGAAAAGCGAGAGCAGCTAAAAAGCACGGATGTCGCCGTTTCTACTCATTTAGAAATGACCGAAATCAGTGACCGCGTGTTACGTGCCGAAGGCCCTGCCCTACTATTTAATAATGCTCAACACAATGGCCAAAAGGCCTCAATGCCTATTTTAACCAACCTATTTGGTACGCCTGAGCGCGTTGCTTGGGGCATGGGTGCTGAGGACATCTCCGCTCTAAGTGAGGTGGGTGAGTTACTGGCTGAACTACGTGAGCCACAACCACCGCGTGGTCTTAAAGATGCTTTTTCTAAGGTATCGATGTTGAAATCTGCGCTTTGGGATATGGCGCCTAAGGTACAACGTTCGGCCCCCTGTCAAGAGGTTGTGATTGAAGGCGATCAGGTCGATTTAGATCAAATTCCGATCCAAACCTGTTGGCCTGGTGACGCCGCTCCGCTTATTACTTGGGGTTTGGTAATTACCAAAGGGCCTAATGCTCGACGTCAAAACTTGGGCATTTATCGTCAACAACAATTGGGGCGCAACAAATTAATTATGCGCTGGTTATCGCATCGTGGTGGTGCCTTAGACTTTAGGGATCATGCCTTAGCCAATCCAGGTAAACCTTTCCCAATTAGTGTGGCCTTAGGAGCTGACCCAGCAACTATTTTAGGTGCAGTAACCCCAGTACCTGATAGCCTTTCTGAATACCAATTTGCTGGTTTACTCAGAGGTTCTCGTACCGAATTAGTAAAATCTGTTGGTAATGATTTGCATGTGCCTTCAAGCGCAGAAATTGTACTCGAAGGTTATATTTTGCCGCGCAATCACCCAGACGCCGTTGAACCTCAACTAACTGATGATATGCCCCCTATTCCGAGTGGCTTTTTATCAGAATATGAGCTTGCTCTAGAGGGACCTTATGGTGACCATACCGGCTACTACAATGAGCAAGATTGGTTCCCTGTGTTTACAGTGGAGCGCATTACCATGCGTAAAGAGCCTATTTACCACAGTACCTATACTGGCAAGCCACCTGATGAGCCTGCGGTTTTAGGCGTAGCTTTAAACGAGGTCTTTGTACCTTTGCTACGCAAACAACTGCCTGAGATTGTCGACTTCTACCTTCCTCCTGAAGGTTGTAGTTATCGCATGGCGGTTGTGTCTATTCGCAAACAATATGCGGGGCACGCCAAACGCGTGATGTTTGGTGTTTGGAGTATTTTACGTCAATTTATGTACACCAAATTTATTGTGGTGGTTGATGAAGACGTTGATACACGCGACTGGAAGGAGGTTATTTGGGCCATGACCACTCGTATGGACCCTGCTCGTGATACGCTTTTGGTTGAAAATACCCCTATTGATTATCTGGACTTTGCATCCCCTGTATCGGGTCTTGGGGGTAAAATGGGTATGGACGCCACCAATAAATGGCCTGGCGAAACCGACCGAGAGTGGGGTATCCCTATTACGATGGATCAAAGCGTCAAAACTCGAGTTGATGAGCTTTGGCAAGAGCTTGGTTTTTAATTTTTTTATAAAAAACAAGACCTTAACACACATAAAGTCATAGCATAAATTAGAATATAGCGCTTATAACTCCTAAAAATCTCTTAGGAACAAAGCGCTATTATGCTTTGTCTAATTAAGCACCTAATTATATCCTTATCTTTTGTCAGCACAATAGCGACAATATTAAGCACATGAAAGCACCTGAATTATTATTACCTGCCGGCGGTTTAGAGCGTATGCGTGCTGCATACGACTACGGGGCAGATGCCGTTTATGCGGGCAGTCCGCGCTACTCATTGCGCGTACGCAACAACGAATTTGCTAAGCTCGAGGTTTTAGAGCAAGCAATTACCGAGGCTCACCAGCGCGGTAAAAAATTCTTTTTAACCGTCAACACCCTACCGCACAATAGCAAACTAAAAACCTTTATGGCCGATATGGAGCCCCTTATCGCCATGAAGCCTGACGCCTTAATTATGGCTGACCCAGGCTTAATTATGAAGGTACGTGAGCGTTGGCCTGAAATGCCTATTCACCTATCAGTACAAGCCAACACCACCAACTACTGGGGTGTACGCTTCTGGCAAAGCGTGGGTATTGAGCGCATTATTTTGTCGCGTGAGTTATCACTTAAAGAAATCGCTGAAATCCGCCAAGAAGTGCCTGATATGGAGCTCGAGGTCTTTGTACACGGTGCTCTCTGTATTGCCTATTCTGGCCGCTGTTTATTATCAGGTTATTTTAATCACCGCGACCCTAACCAAGGTACTTGCACTAACGCTTGTCGTTGGAACTACACCGTTTATGATTCTGAAAGTGATCATACTGGTGCGCCTGCACCCTCGGTTTTAGAGGGCTTTAATTTCGATCAAGCCAAAGAGGAACTTGATAGTCATTTCGAAGGTATTAACGGCCAAAAACGTCACCCGCTTGCGGATAATGTTTATTTTATCGAAGAGACTAATCGTCCTGGCTCCTATATGCCAATTATGGAAGATGAGCACGGCACCTACATTATGAACTCTAAGGATTTGCGCGCCATTGAATCGGTTGCAAAATTAGCCGAGATCGGTGTTGATTCCCTAAAAATCGAGGGCCGTACCAAATCAGTTTATTATGTGGCCAGAGCGGCTCAAGCCTATAGACAAGCTATTGATGATGCGGTTGCTGGTAGACCATTTGATTATAGTTTATTGGCCGATCTTGAGGGTTTAGCTAATCGTGGTTACACCAGTGGTTTCTTAGAACGTCACCAAACCCAAGACTACCAAAACTACCTAAGTGGTCACTCTACCTCTAAGCGTAGTCAGTTCGTGGGTCAGGTTCTTGAGATAGATGAAAATGGCTGGGCTTTAGTCGATGTTAAAAACCACTTCCGAGTAGGCGATGACATTGAAATTATCCACCCAAGTGGCAACCAAACCGTGCGTCTCGAGCAAATGCTACGAGATGGCGAACCAACTGAGGTGGCTGCTGGTAGCGGTATTTTTGTGCAGATTCCAAATATGGCAGGCAAGGAAAAAGCCTTGATTGCACGTATCCTACCCAATGAGCCTAAACGTGAAGCTCAAGTTGAAGTAATTAGCTAATACAACAAATGGCCCTTAGAAATTAAATCTACAGGGCCATTATTGTAGTGACTGTTAATGCTCTTTACTAGACGCGATGACGAAATCTACGACGTCGTGCATCCAATGAGCGTGAACGTACTTGTTGACTTTGAGTATGAGCTGAATAAGCCCTAGGAACTTGTCTTGCTACGCTCTCAGAGCGATAACCACGAATAGGCTCAGAATGCGCTCTTATGCGGTGCCCTGTGTTGATAGTAGCAGTTGTTGCATTGGACTCACTAGGGTGGCGTATTGATGAGGCTCTATTAACCGCTTCAGTACGTTGTTTTGAGCGAAGGCGACTAGTTACAAACCAAGCTGTAGCTGCCAGCGCCACAACACGCCACACCGAAGATTTTGATCTCTTAAGACTCCTAGTTAAGAGCTTTGCCACCGCTATAGTCATGGTTGGACGACTCAAAACGAAATCAACTATATTGCGCGATGTATGGCCCGCCCCCAGCTTATGAACGGCGTTATTAACTAGGTTGTTTTTGATATTAGAAGGCTTTATATCATAAAGAATTTGCTGCGTTTGCAAACTAATTAACTCGCGCTCTGCAGCAATCTTTGCCATTAAAAGAGCTTTATGTAGTGCTCTATCTTTAGTAGACATTTAAACCTCCTTAGTGCGACTTTGAGTATCGCCGGATGACCGATTTGATGCGGATGAAGAACCTGATAGTATCTCACCCTCTAGCTTGGCTACATCATCTCTAAGCACCTGTATGCTCGATGCAAAGGGTATAGCTTTTGAAAACAACCCCTTGAGTTTAGCTATACAAACTAAGGCTAAAACACCATATAAAACGGTCACACCACCCACCACAGAATAGCGATAAGGCGTATCCCACAACCACATCAGACCCAAAAACGATAGGCCTAAAAGAAAGAACGTCAGCAAAATCGCAACTACCACAGCCAATATAATGGCACTAATCAAGCGTTGGCGCTCTTCGGCAAGCTCCAAACCAAATAACTCGGCTCGATTGCCGAACATGGCTGTGATGGTGGCAAACAGCTCTTTTACATCTTGACCTAAGGACATAATCACCAACCTTTGTATATGAGACTAAAAAGGCGCTAAGTTTATCTAGATAATCTAGACATACCATTAGCGCCCTTTTAGCTCTCTACGGAAAATTTTTTTAAATTTGCATTATTAGCAATAAAGAATTAGCGACGCCCAATGATCACGCCTAATAATAAGGCGGCAACACTAGCAATACCTATGGTAGTCCATGGGTTTTTATGCACGTACTCATCAGCACCCTCAACGAAATACTGACCACGCTCTACCATATCGTCTTTAAACCCTATGGCGCTATCATAAAACTCATCAGCATATTCATGACCTTGGTCATAAAGTGCACGAGCGGCTCGTTTACCTTGACGGTATTGCTCATCAGCCCACTCTTTGCCTTGATCGACGATCTCCTTGCCATGTTCTAAGATGCCGGCCTTAGCACCTTCAACACTACCGTAGGCTGCGGCTAGCGTTTCACGAGCCTTGGCACGAAGCTCTTTAGCAGTTTCTTCATTGGCAGATTTTGCTTCACCAAGGATTTTTTCTGCGTCTTTAATCGCCGATTGTAAACTAGCTAATAACTCCTCTTCGGTTTGTTTAACTGTATCTTTGATATCTTCAACATGCTTTTTTACATCTTGTTTGTTCATTATCATCTCCTCGGGTTAACTACATCGTTAAGAACTAACTTTAGTTTTAACGCAAAATTGTTTAATACATCAAGAGTTTAGTCAATTTATTACCCTTAGCAATATTTGCTGACATGAACATAAGCTCATTGAACTGACTAATAACGCTTTTAATCCTTTTGGCGCGTACCAAAAATTCTGTCGCCAGCATCGCCTAAACCAGGCAAGATGTAGTTGTTTTTATCTAGGCCATCATCAATGGAGGCGGTGTAAATCTGTACATCAGGGTGTTTAGATTGCACAGCCTCAATTCCCTCTGGTGCTGCAGTTAAAACCAAAGCACGAATTTCTTTACAACCCGCTTGTTTGAGCATATCAATAGTAGCCACCATCGACCCACCTGTGGCCAACATTGGGTCAATAATAATTGCCAAGCGTTGATCTAAATCATCGACCAGCTTTTGCAAATAAGTAGCTGCTTCAAACGTCTTTTCATCACGCGCAATACCAACGGCGCTAACCTTGGCACTAGGAATTAAACTCAAGACCCCGTCTAACATACCGATACCAGCGCGTAAAATAGGTACTACGGTGACCTTTTTGCCAGCGATTTTCAGCACCTTAACGGGTCCAGCCCAACCCTGTACCTCAACCTCTTCTAAAGGAAAATCTTTGGTCGCTTCATATGTCAATAACGTTGTGACCTCAGCAGCTAGTTCACGAAAGCTCTTAGTACTTAAATTAATTTCACGCATCAAACCAAGCTTATGCTGAACCAGTGGATGCTTAACTTCGTGAATAGCCATAAAATCTCCGAAAAACGAGGGTGAAAAAATAATGTTGATATGTGTTTAGTCTATCAAAAGCAAGGAAGATTTTCTTGACTTTAAATAAGACTATTTATTGAGAGACAATGGCTTTTAGCCAATTACTGCCTAGGAACGATAGTAGTGACTCGAGCCAAAATTAACGCGTAAATGACTGCCCTCGTTATCCGATTTGAGTAC
>JAAZGT010000286.1 GCA_012511095.1 Alcaligenaceae bacterium | reverse complement strand
TTTATTTTCTGGACGTGGCGGCTGCCATTTGGGAGCCTCTTTGGACTCTTCAGGAGGATTATTGAAATTATCTTCGCTCATAACATCTTACTCAAATTATCTACATATATAGCAGATATTATACAGCCCAATTATCTAGGTAGACAATTGGGCTGCCACAAACACTCTATTTTAGAGATAAGAGATATATCTTTGAAGTGCTCTATTTGATTTAGAACAATCTTAATTAGAATAATTTAATTATTCGTTATTAGATAGACCCCATACATAAGCAGTTAATACTTCAATCTGCTCAGGCGTTAAATAGTGTTTTTGTGGAGGCATAATATTAGTACGACCTTCTAGGATCGTCTTAATAATAGCTTGCTCAGATGAGCTACCTAACCAAATATCATCAGTTAAGTTAGGCGCACCTAACAAGTGATTACCTTTAGCATCGGCACCGTGACACGCTGCACAAACTGTACCAAATTGCTGTTGACCCTTAGCGATAAGAGTAGCATCAGCACTTAAGCCAGATAGTGAACGTACATAGTTAGCAATTGCCTTAGCATTTTCAGCTTGTTCACCAGCGTTAGCACCTAAAGCGGCACCTAAAGGAGCCATAAGACCAACGCGACCATTAGTAATTACATTATTGATGTAAGCAGGTGAACCATCGCCTAACCAGTCATTATCAGTTAGGTTAGGGAAATCTGTTGCACCCTTAGCATCCGAACCATGACACTGAGCACATGTGTTTAGGAATAAACGCTCACCAATGATGCGTGCCTCAGGATCTTTAGAAAGATCCTCAGCGCTCATACCATGGAAACGTGCATATACTGGTGCAATATTCTCACGTAGAATTTGCTGATCCTCAGCAACCTCGTAAGAAGCCTGCCAACCTCTTAGGCCACTCCAGCTACCTACAGCTGGATATAAAACCATAATTGCAATACCAATAGCACTTAAGCCAAGGTACATAATAATCCACCAGCGTGGTAAAGGGTGGTTTAACTCCCTAATACCATCCCACTCGTGACCTGTATCTTCGGTAACTACTGTTTTTTGACCTAACCAAGAACGTTGGGTCCATAAAAGCCATAGTACGAAGACTACCCCTAAGATCGATATGACTGAAACCCATAGAGCCCAGCCACTGTTAACAAAATCACTCATGATCCTTGTCCTCGCGCTCATCATCAGCGCTTAAATTAGTTTCGTCCTCTAGGCTAAACGGAAGCAGGGCCGCTTCCTCGTTGTCTTTACGGCGGTTTTTAGAAAAAGCCCACCACACTATTCCGAAGAACACGATAATTGCTAACAGAGTTGCAATACCATTAAGCGTACCCCACATATGTTTAGCTCCCTTTTACTTTGTATTAGCCGCAGCTGTAGTATCACGCTGACGCCATGCGTTCATATAACCGACACCTAAACTCTGAAGATACGCTACAACTGCATCTTCTTCGTTTTTGCCTTTAAGAAGAGCTGGCGCATTGGCGATCTCTTCGTCGGTGTACATAGGTTTACCATCGTGGTGGTTACCTAACCAGTTAAGTGCGCGCATACGAGCCTGAACATCGTAATTTTCCACACTCTTGTGTTGTAACCAGTAGTAAGCAGGCATATTAGACTCAGCTACTACGTCACGTGGATTACGCAAGTGAACACGGTGCCACTCGTCAGAGTAGCGACCACCTACACGAGCTAGATCCGGACCCATACGACGAGAACCCCATAAGAAAGGATAGTCGTATACCGTCTCACCAGCCTCAGAGTAAGGACCGTAACGTTGTACATCAGAGTTCAACAAACGAATTTGTTGGCTATGACAACCTACACAACCCTCTTTAATGTAAATATCACGACCAATCAACTCAAGTGGTTGGTGTGGTTTAACACCTGCAGAAGGCTCTGTTGTCGAGTGTTGATGGAACAACGGGACAATTTGCACAAAACCTGAAACAGCTACCGTGATGAAGCTCAGAGTCATCAGCATCGGTAGATTTCTCTCAATCATCGCATGAGAGAAAAATTTTACTTTTTTATCATCAGACATTTTTAAAACCCTTTTATCTTCAAATTATGCACTGGCAGGCTGTGCTGCAGGTGTTTGTTTACCGTATGACGGTGCAACAACTGGTGGGTTAACACCAACGCGACCAGCAATAGTAGCAAACAAGTTAAATAGCATGATTAAAATACCAGTTAAGAATAAACTGCCACCAATAACACGCATAATTAATAAGATTTTCTTAGAGGCTAAGGCCTGAACAAAGCTATAGGTTAAGGTACCGTCAGCTTCGATAGAACGCCACATTAAACCTTCCATTACACCGGCAATCCACATAGAGGCAATGTAAAGAACAATACCAATAGTAGCTAACCAGAAGTGCAACTCAACTAATGACTTCTTGTACATACCGTCACGACCCCATAAACGAGGAATCATGTAGTAAAGAGAACCGAAAGAAATCATTGCAACCCAACCCAATGCACCAGAGTGTACGTGAGCAACGGTCCACTCAGTGTAGTGAGATAAAGAGTTAACAGTACGAATTGCCATCATTGAACCTTCGAAGGTAGACATACCGTAGAAAGATAATGAAACCACTAAGAACTTTAAAATAGGGTCAGTTCTAAGTTTATGCCATGCACCTGAAAGCGTCATAATACCGTTAATCATACCGCCCCAAGATGGTGCTAATAAGATTAAGGAGAACAACATACCTAAGCTCTGAGTCCAGTCAGGTAATGAAGTGTATAGCAAGTGGTGAGGACCTGCCCACATATACGTAAAGATCAACGCCCAGAAGTGAACGATTGATAAACGATACGAGTAAATAGGACGCTCAGCCTGTTTAGGTACGAAGTAGTACATCATACCTAAGAAACTTGTAGTCAAGAAGAAACCAACGGCGTTGTGACCATACCACCATTGAGCCATGGCGTCTTGTACACCAGCGTAGTATGAGTACGACTTAAATAAGCTCCAAGGTACCTCAAGGTTATTAATGATATGTAACATAGCAATGGTAATGATATAAGAACCATAGAACCAGTTAGCTACGTAAATATGCTTAGTGCGACGCTTAGCTACCGTACCAAAGAATACAATTGCATAAGCCACCCAAACCAAGGTGATTAGTATGTCTAAGACCCACTCAGTTTCAGCGTATTCTTTGGATGAGGTGTAACCCATCGAGAGGGAAACTGCTGCTGCCGCCCAAATTAACATCCAACCCCAGAAGGTGAATGCTGCTAATTTTGGAGCAAATAATGTGGTATGACAGGTGCGTTGAACCACATAATATGAGGTTGCAAATAATGCACTACCACCAAAACCAAAAATAACCAAGTTCGTATGAACTGGACGTAAACGACCGTATCCTAAATACTCGTTAAAGCTTAGTTCTGGGAAAACGAGCTGGCTAGCAATATACACCCCCATTGACATGCCGAGCACACCCCAGATAACAGTCGCGATCGTAAACTGTCGGATAATCTTATAATTAAAGGTTTCCGACCCAATCACATTTTGAGTACTCATAGTACCTTCCTCTTTAAAAACAAAAAACTTATTACAGCATTGAAGATTTATTGTATAAGTATCACTTCAAAGCTCGGGTTAATAAGAATGGATCCGAATCTTTTGTAACAAAAATTCAGCCCCAAGTATAGAACATTCTACTACAAAAGAGTAGAAATATGCCCTTACTGAATACCCTATATTGATGAATATCAATTTTGTGGGGGTGATTTTACTGCATTTAGGGGAACTTTTTGTTGTTTTTTTCCTCTAAAGAAATTTAACTTAAAAATACATTTTAATCGCATTTTATTTATCAGTATCAGGACTGCTTTTTACTTCTTTGCGATCATTTGTAACTAATTGACTCGTGCTATCGTCATCAAACAAGATCGAGTCGCCTTTTTCGTCAATATCATCGTACTGCCCTTTGAAAACAGCCCAGTACAAGAAAAAACTGATAAAAGCAATAATCACTATCGTGATTGCCCCAAGGATCATGTAAATTTTCATTTAACGACCTACCTTTGATTGGTTTTTATAATTTTATGAAACTGCAATTAATTAGCCACAGTTTGTAGCGTTTTGCTCTCGAGCTCTCGACGGAAGCGCTTATATAAACGAAGGCCCATTAAACCAACCCACATGGACGATACAAACATAATAATAGCGGCTAACCAAGGTGAGACTAAACCGATCATTGCTAGCGGCGACATCAACAAGTGGAAAACAATTGAGACATTCAAGCAGAAACGAGCGGTGTGTCGTGTTTTTTCTAAGACCGATTGTGCAAAAGCTAAATCGATAGAAGATTCCTCACCACTATTTAAGAGAATAGTGCGAGCCGCCGCATAGTTTGAAGGCACCGCCATGGCCATAGCACAAGGGCAGCTCATAACAAATAGTGATACCGTCACCGCCAAGGCGTGTGATGAGTCAATGAAAAAGTACCACACTAAGCCACTAACAACAGCTAAGATAATTTGCAACACGACAAAGTAGAATGCATACCGATCGGCATGAGCCATATCCTCGTTACGAAACTCGTTAATCTTATCGAGAATAACACTATCGCTAGAAATATATGACGATTGCACCGCAATATATTCTAGATATCTAGCCGTTAATAAAAAAGCGATAAACATCACGATAGAGTCATAATAAACCTCACCGTGATGATAAATCGTTGTGTGCACACTTGGAAAAAACGCCACGGCAATACCTAGAGCCACGGGCAAATTCATGTTGACCATACTATGGCGATGACTAAAATCAGTATCAGCACCAAATAATCCTCTCCAAATTGGCACCGCACAATAAAAAAGGACTGGAATTGTTAACAATAAACCAATCCAGTTTAATAAAACGAGAGCAACCTCAAGGGACTCTTGAATATCTGTACCCATGTATTGATGCTTAAAGTAGCCTGGCGCTGCAAACATCATGACTTGCATCATAATTAGCCAAGACAAACCAAGTCGCACCACCATACGGCGACGTTCTAAGCGATCCTCTTCTGGAAGATCTTTAGGAACTGCGAATATAGATACGGGCTTCATTAAACTCAATCAATACAGATTATAAAAATAGCTCTTAGTTAAATACGCCATCTGAGAGATAACGATCGCCTCTATCACAAACAATAAATACAACCGTACCACTCGTTAAGCGCTTGGCGGTGCGAATCGCCGCAACTAAGGCACCAGCTGATGAAATACCACCGAAGATACCCTCACGTGCGGCTAAGTCGCGAGCCATTTGCTCCGCCTCTTCTTGTTCAATAAGCTCAAAAGTATCGATCATTTCTGGCTTATAAATAGCTGGTTGATATTCTGGCGACCATTTGCGGATACCAGGAATTGATGCGCCTGGCGCAGGTTGCGCACCAACTAATTGAATTTCTGGGTTTTGTTCTTTTAAATAACTACCAGTACCCATCATCGTGCCCGTCGTGCCCATCGCACTAACAAAATGAGTAATCTTACCCTGAGTTTGCTCCCAAAGCTCAGGCCCAGTAGAGGTAAAGTGAGCAGAAGGGTTGTCTGGGTTAGCAAATTGGTTAAGAATCAAACCTTTACCCTCTTTTTGCATTTGCTCAGCCAAATCGCGTGCGTACTCCATACCACCCTTATCTGCTTCAGTCAGAATCAACTCAGCACCATAGGCCTTCATAGAAGCTCTACGCTCAAGTGATAGGTTATCAGGCATAATTAAAATCATTTTATAACCACGAATTGCCGCAGCCATCGCTAAGGCAATACCCGTATTGCCACTGGTAGCCTCAATTAAGGTGTCACCAGGTTTAATTTGACCGCGCGCTTCGGCCTCTAAGATCATCTTGAGTGCAGGACGGTCTTTAACTGAACCTGCTGGGTTATTACCCTCAAGCTTAGCTAAAATCACCACATCATCAGAAATGCCAAATTGCTGTGGAAGTCGCTGCAAACGAACTAAAGGTGTATTACCAACGGTTTGTTCAATGGTAGGATAATTAATGGTTTGTTGAGACATAAACTTTAAGCACAAAAATGATTTAAAAAACGCAAATATTGCAAATGCAATTTATCAATAAAGCATTTTAACACCTAAGAGGCGATGCACAGCCCAAGTTTATATGAACTCAAGGCATAAAGCCAAAATTTTACCCCTTAAACACCTTAATTTGCCTTGATTAAATACGTCTCGCTACCCTTTGATGGTGACTTATAATTAAAACGCTTTTTGATAGCTGTTATTTCCTTAGCTAGCACTGAGGAAGTGTCAATGTGAGTGATTTCACTAAGGTCATTAGCTGAGTCCGGTTCTATTGATGCTTGTTCATTGTCAATAACAAGGCCAGATTCAACCATTTTAGCAGCGCGTTTTTGCCCTAGACCCTTAACCCGAATTGAAAAATCCTCAATCGACTCATAATTACCCCCTCGCTCCCTTTCTTCAATGATCCGTTCAGCAGTTTTCACACCAATTCCTTTAATGGTTTGCAACTCGACTATGGTAGCGGTATTAACATTAACTGATTGAGCTAAGGTTATAGGCCCCCATAATAGGCAAATACCAAAGCAAAGAAAATGAAAAAACTT
>JAAZGT010000285.1 GCA_012511095.1 Alcaligenaceae bacterium | reverse complement strand
TGATGAAAAATATCCGCAAAGGCCGACAAGGTACGATCTTTGTGGTGATGCATGCGCTCGTGTGCATACTCAGTAATATGCAGTGGCAAAGGGCCATTAGGGCCAAATAAACCGAAACCTAAAATCGAGATCGTGCTGGGTCTGCCAGGCTGGCGCTCGACCTTCGTGAGATTGGATGGGGCAAAAGACATTGAAGGCTCTTGGCGCATCCTGACCGGTTCGTGCTTAGGCAAGTTGTTTCGACCAATAGGTTTTAACAAGGTACTGCGAGCATCAATGTAGCGTAATACCTGATAAAAACTATGTGCGTAGGGATCTTCTTCGAGTTTATGCCAATAGTCGTTTAGCGCAACCAGATCTTTTGGGGTAGTAACGGTGTGATTTTGAGTCATAGCGAACAACACAATGAAGTCAGAATTTTATCTGAGAATTATTTCATTTTGATGAATAAAATCTTGTCACTAAACTGCAAGATTCAGCGATTAAAATCCTCTGATTCACAACTACCTAAGTAACTAGCTTGTTAAGAGTCGATATGTCAGATATTAACCGCACCGATCTTTTTGCCAAATTAAATACTACCCTTTATAGAGCCCTTGAAGGGGCTACGGCTTTTTGTAAATTGCGCGGTAATCCCTATGTCGAATTAGTGCATTGGTTGCATCAGCTCATGCATGAGCATGATACCGATCTACAACGAATTTTACGTTTTTTTGAAATCCGTCCAGAAGATGTTGAGCAAGGTATTATCGCTGCCTTAGATGAGTTGCCACGTGGCGCCAGTTCAGTTTCTGATTTGTCGGAACATATTGATACGGCAACTGAAAGGGCGTGGGTTTACGGTTCTTTAAAATACGGTGATGCACGTATTCGTAGTGCCTATTTATTACTCGGCATTTTAAAAAATAATTCATCACGTAATGTGCTTTACAGTATTAGCCCAGACTTTAAAAAAATTATGCCTGATGTGTTGGCGGATAATTTGAACAGCATTGTCAAAGACTCTGCAGAAGAGCATGAGAGTGCGAGTCTAGGCGCAGATATCGCCACCACGACAGGAACCAGCTCGCAGCAGTCCGCCTTAGCCCAATATGCGGTAGATATGACGGCGCGAGCCCGTAATAACGAGATTGACCCAGTATCGGGCCGTGATGAAGAAATTCGCCAGATGGTGGATATTTTAATGCGTCGCCGTCAAAACAACCCTTTATTGACCGGTGAAGCAGGAGTTGGTAAAACCGCTGTGGTCGAAGGCTTTGCTTTGCGTTTAGCACAAGGTGATGTGCCTGAGTCGCTACGTGATATTTCCCTATATTTATTGGATATTGGCTTATTACAAGCAGGCGCTAGCATGAAAGGTGAGTTTGAGTCACGGTTGCGTGCGGTAATTGATGAGGTGCAAGCTAGCGAAAAACCAATCGTGCTTTTTATTGATGAAATTCACACCTTGATTGGAGCGGGCGGTGCGGCAGGTACGGGTGATGCGGCAAATTTGTTGAAACCTGCCTTAGCGCGCGGTGAATTAAGAACTATCGGTGCTACCACGTGGGCGGAGTATAAAAAATACATTGAAAAAGACCCCGCTTTGACTCGACGTTTTCAGACTATCCAAGTTCATGAGCCCGATGAGAAAAAAGCACTCATTATGTTGCGGGGCATTGCTGATAAATTAGAGGAGCACCATAAGGTATTATTACTCGATGAAGCCATTGAGGCGGCAGTCAAACTATCGCATCGTTATATTCCCGCACGTCAATTGCCTGACAAAGCGGTGGCTTTATTAGATACGGCTTGTGCTCGTGTTGCTGTAAGTCAACATGCACAACCCGCTGTTCTAGAGGACACAACACGCAAAATTGAGCATTTAACAATAGAAAAAGACATCGCCGAGCGAGAATTAAAGCTGGGCTTAGGTGAACAAGCGCGCATTGATAGCATTGTGGCCGAATTAAAGCAAGCAGAGGAATTGTTAGCTGAATTAAATGAGGCTTGGGAAAAGGAAAAGGACCTCGCAGCTGAGCTTTTTGAAGCACGTCAAAAATTAAGGCATGATCAAGCGCTTGAAGAGGATGAACGAGCGGAACTTTTAGCCAAGGTGCAAGATCTACAAAACACGCTATTGGAGCAGCAAGGTGAGTCACCCTTGATTTTCCCAGCCGTGGATAGCAATTCGGTAGCTGCGGTGGTTGCGGATTGGACCGGTATACCCGTTGGTCGTATGGTCAAAGATCAAGCCAATTCGGTGCTGCATTTAGCTGATACGTTGGAGCAACGAGTTATCGGGCAGTCGCATGCCTTAAATGCGATTGCTGAGCGTATTCAAACCTCACGTGCTAAGTTAACCGATCCCAATAAACCCGTTGCGGTATTTATGCTTTGTGGCCCTAGTGGTGTCGGTAAAACCGAGACTGCATTGGCTTTAGCTGAGAGTTTATACGGTGGTGAGCAAAATCTAATCACCATCAATATGAGTGAATTCCAAGAAGCACACACCGTCTCTACCTTAAAAGGAGCCCCTCCAGGCTATGTCGGCTATGGTGAGGGTGGTGTGTTAACTGAGGCAGTGCGACGTCGTCCTTACAGCGTAGTGTTGCTGGATGAGGTTGAAAAAGCACATTCTGATGTGCATGAGATGTTTTTTCAGGTCTTTGATAAAGGTTGGATGGAAGATGGTGAGGGTCGTTATATAGACTTTAAAAACACCGTGATTATTTTGACCTCTAATGTGGGCACAGATCGCATTATGGAGGTGTGTAAAGACCCTGAGTTAATGCCAGATGCAGAGGGTTTGGCAGCGGTGCTGCGTGAACCTTTATTGCAGGTGTTCCCAGCGGCTTTATTAGGTCGTTTAGCGGTGGTGCCTTATTTTCCATTATCTGATGATATGTTGGCGAAAATCGTTGAACTACAACTAAAACGTATTCAAAAGCGTTTAGCCGAACACCATGCGATCGATTTCGCTACAGCACCAGAAGCAGTGCAGTTGATTGTGGACCGTTGCACCGAGCTTGAGTCGGGTGGCCGTATGGTCGATGCAATTTTAAATAGCTCTGTTTTGCCTAAGGTCAGTCGTCGCCTATTAGAGGCAGCCATGGCGGGTGAGGCCATTAAACATCTAAACCTGGCGGTAGAAAACAGCGAGTTTGTTTTTAATTACGAATAAATTACTTATTAGGTATACACTATAAGCGCGAGTTTTTAAACATTGCCTGTTGAGGAGAATGCTATGAAATATGTAGTAGAAAAGCCCAAGCGTGTCGGTGTGCCAGTAGTTGGCGAAGAGGCTAAGTTCCCTGTGCGTCGTGTGCATTGTGTGGGCCGTAATTATGCTAGTCATGCCCGTGAAATGGGTTC
>JAAZGT010000284.1 GCA_012511095.1 Alcaligenaceae bacterium | reverse complement strand
TGCTGGGGTTTCAGCTTCAGCCGCTGGCGCAGATGGAACATCAGTCGTAGCTGGTGTCGCCGGAGCAGCTGGTACAGCCGAAGCCGCAGGTGCTGTAGGCACTGCAGCGTCTGTCGTTGGTGCATCTGGAGCACCCATGCCACCCACGCCAGGCGCAGCTGGAAGCTCGCTATACTGCTCCATTAAACCAGCATCTGGACCTGTAGGTTCTGCACGTTGTAGCGAAGTACTACCTAAATAAGCTAAACCTAAGGTACAACCAAAAAACACGATCGCAGCCCATTTGGTCATGCGTGAGAAGAAATTTGACGCGCCGGCAGCACCGAAAATACTACCCGCTGAGCCACCACCAAAGGCTGAACCCATGTCAGCACCCTTGCCCTGTTGTAGCATGACTAAGCCAATTAATACAAAAGCGGCGATAACCTGCACAACAATTAATAATGGAAAAATATATGACGGCATTAAAAACTCCAACTAAGGAATATAAGCTAAATAGCTCTAAATAAAAATATAAAAAATTTTAAAAATTTGTGCTTTGCTATGAATTAAGCATCAACCATAGCAATCGCTAAAAACTCGTCTGCAGATAGTGAGGCACCACCAACTAGTGCACCATCAATATCTTGCATGGCAAATAAATCAGCGGCATTATCAGGCTTAACACTCCCACCATATAAGATGTAAGCACCCTCAACACCGATGCCCTCTAATAGAGAGCGAATATAAGCGTGTACCGCTTGCGCTTGCTCAGGTGAGGCAGTTAAACCCGTCCCAATGGCCCAAATGGGCTCATAAGCGATCACCATCTTAGCGACTTGCTCAGCACCTAATGCTAACACTGGCTCTAGCTGTTGACGAATCACATCGAGAGTAGCACCAGCTTCGCGATCTTCAAAGGACTCACCCACGCAAACAACTGGGGTCATACCACACTTAATAACTTTTGCAGCCTTTTCAGCTGTTTGGGCACTGCTTTCGCCGTGCATCGCACGACGCTCAGAGTGCCCTACTAATACCCAAGTACAACCAAACTCATTAAGCATTTGCGCAGAGACTTCACCCGTATAGGCGCCCTGTTGGTGACAACTGACATCTTGGGCACCCCAAGATAACTTACTGTCTTGCAATAGCTCTTTGGCTTGACAAAGATAGGGAAAAGGCACACAAACGCCAGCCGCCACAGTGTTGGGCAGTTCATTACTTCCTTCCAATAAACGGCGAATTAACTCACGGTTATCTTGGAGGTTGCCGTGCATTTTCCAGTTGCCGAGTACTAAACGCCCACCTGTAGGCAGTACATTAAGATTATTATTACTCACAATTACTATCGTTAAATTTAGAACTTAGATATTGAAGATAACCAGTAATTATAGCTTGAAAACCTACTGCTTGTCTCCGAATGTGATGATAATCTTACCGATTTGCTCACCAGCATCCATCATTTCATGTGCTTTTTGAATCTCTGTGTAGTCAAAAACAGCATGTACTACTGGCTTAATTGCGCCCGATTCAATCAAAGGCCAAACCTTTTCCTCTAGCGCACGAGCGATTTTCGCTTTATATTCATCGGTACGTGGTCTTAGGCTAGATCCAGTGACAGTTAAACGCTTAAATACAATGCGCGCTGCATCGAGCTCACCCATACGACCGCCCATAATAGCAATCATGCTCAAACGACCATCATCTGCTAAACAGCGAATGTTTTTACCAACATAATCACCAGCCACCATATCAAGAATGACATCCACGCCACGCTTATCGGTTAGCTTTGCAATCTCCTCAACAAAGTCCTGAGTCTTGTAGTTAATACCGTGGTCACAACCTAACTTCTCGACAGCCTCAACACGTTCATCTGAGCCGACCGTAGCATATACCGTATTACCCATGGCCTTAGCAATTTGAATAGCGGTTGTACCAATACCACTGGCGCCCCCGTGAACTAATAGTGTCTCACCCTCTGCTAAGCCAACGCGGTCAAAGACGTTAACCCACACCGTGAAATAAGTTTCGGGTAAGCCAGCCGCCTCAATCATGCTTAGGCCTTTTGGAATTGGCAGACAATGCGCTGCAGGTACAGCAACATATTCTGCATAACCACCACCAGGAGTTAAGGCACACACCTCATCACCAATGTTTAAATTGGTGCCTGATACGTCACCTTCAACGATAACGCCTGCTACCTCAAGACCAGGTAAATCAGAAGCGCCTTTTGGTGGCGGATAGCTACCCTCGCGTTGGGCCACATCAGGACGATTAATACCAGCGGCTTGTACCTTAACCAATACCTCACCCGCTTTTAACTCGGGCTTTTCACGATCAGTAACGTGCAAAACCTCTGGACCACCAGCGCCTCTAATTTCAATTGCTTTCATCATAAAACGTCTCCTTTAGTATCTTTAATGTAAAAAAACCTCTTTTGCATTATACAAAAGAGGTCTTTCATTTAGAATTTAACTGAAAAAATTCCTTAAGCGATCGCCCCACGATTTGTTTTGAGGAGAATGCTTTTCAGCGTCTTTTTCTACAGATTCAGCAAATTTCTTTAGTAAGTCTTTTTGCTCATCACTTAGACGCACAGGTGTTTCAACTACCACATGGCAATATAAATCGCCTGGGTAACCTGCTCTTACACCCTTAATACCCTTACCGCGCAAACGGAAAATCTTAGAGGTTTGAGTACCCTCAGGAATTTTAATCTCGCCCTTACCAGTTAAGGTAGGAACAGTTAAGGTACCGCCTAGCGCAGCTGTCACAAAGGGCAACGGCACTTCACAGTGTAAATCATCGCCATCACGAGTAAAGATTTCATGCGGCTTAATATATACATCAATGTATAGATCACCTGGAGGGCCACCATTTTCACCTGGCTCACCATTGCCCGCAGAGCGTACACGCATGCCACTATCAATACCCGCAGGGATATCCACCTCAAGCGTTTTTTGTTTGCGGACACGACCTACACCATTACAGGATGTACATGGATCCTTGATTTCCTTACCAGAACCATGACAGGTAGGACAAGTTTGTTGCATCTGGAAAATACCCTGACGCATATGCACCGCACCTGCACCATTACACGTGCTACATGT
>JAAZGT010000039.1 GCA_012511095.1 Alcaligenaceae bacterium | reverse complement strand
TAAGTAATGTCATGACTTTATATCGTGGCATCAAAGGCCCTACTCCTCAAGATCGTGCCCTAAGTGCCGATGTGACCTATATTAACTGCATGTTATTAGTTTTTACCTTGGGCATTTTATTCCGTACACCTTGGTACTTTGATATTGGACTTTTAATTGCCCTATTAGGTTTTGTCACAACAGTGGCGATGGCTAAGTTCTTATTACGCGGCGAGGTAATTGAACCATGACACACGATATGCCTTTATGGGTTGAGATCGTTGCCAGTATTTTGATCGTCTTGAGCGGTATAGTGACCTTAATTGGTAATATCGGCTTAGTCAAACTACGGTATTTTAGAAAGCGCATCCATGCCCCTACCCTAGGAAACAGTTTAGGTTTATGGTTTTTAATGGTCGCTTCAATGATGATTTCTTATGTATTAGGTGATCGTTTGTTTTTCCATGAAATGTTGGTGGTGGTTTTTATTTTTATGACCTCCCCTATTTCATGGACGTTATTAATGCGTTCGTATATCCTCAGACTCGCTAGCGATGGCAGTGATAAGGATGAAAACTAATTTTCACCAAACGCGATATTTTCTAATAAAGGCATAAAGGCTTGCTCAATAGACTCCGCTAAAGCTCTGATCGCGGCTTGTCGGGTATAGCTTTTACGCCAAACTAATACAATCTCACGTGAGGGTGTTGGCTCCTTGATTGGAATGTACTTAATCTTTTCTTGACGCTTCATATAATCACCAAATAATAATGCACTGGCTGGCAATAAGGTAATACCTAAACCTGAAGCCACCATATGGCGAATCGTTTCTAATGACGAACCCTCAAAAGAGCGTTGAATGCCATCAATAGATGATGAAAACGGCGCCATCTCAGGGCATGCCTCTAATACCTGATCTCTAAAGCAATGACCATTACCTAAGAGCAACATGGTTTCGTCTTTAAGATCATCAATATGAATGCTATTTAGCTTAGCCCAACGATGCTCAGCTGGTACAGCTAACACAAACTTTTCCTCATAGAGGCTTAGGAAATCTAAACCACTATCTGGGATCGGTGAAGCCATAATGGCACAGTCAATCTCACCCTGACGCAACATCTCAACCAATCTGACCGTAAAGCTTTCTTGTAAAACCAAAGGCATATTAGGATTAAGCTGCATATGCTTAGGCATTAGATAAGGCAAGAGATAAGGGCCAACCGTATGGATCACTCCAACTTTTAAAGGGCCTGTTAAGGGGTCATGGCCTTGTCTAGCAATTTCCTTAAGCTCTGAACTTGCTTCTAATACCTTATGCGCTTGGTTGATAATTTGCATACCAATGGGCGTAATGCCAACCTCAGTACCACCACGTTCAAAAATCATCACTCCAAGCTCGTCTTCCAGCTTTTTAATGGCGACTGATAAGGTCGGTTGACTCACAAAACAAGTTTCTGCAGCGCGACCAAAATGCCTTTCGCGAGCAACAGCGACTATGTATCTTAATTCTGTTAATGTCATAAAAAATCTCTAACTCTATAGGTAGCGGTAGCAATTAAGAGCGCAAATAATCTGCACTCATTCCAACCCAGCGTTTTTGATGCGCTAGTGCCATTTGTGGATTCATTTTAATAAACTCTGGAGCAAAGGCACGTGCCTCTTCGACAATGGCAACGTCTTCATCAATATCAATAAAACGGGTTAGACTGGTACCCGACTGCTTTAATCCTAAAAACTCGCCCGGACCACGTTGTTCTAAATCACGTCTGGCGATTTCAAAACCATCGGTGGTTTCATACATCGCCTTAAGTCGTTGTTTTGCTAATTCTGATAATGGTTGTTGAAAAAGCAATACACAAATCGCTTTATCCTGACCTCGACCCACACGACCACGTAATTGATGCAGTTGGGCTAAACCAAAGCGCTCAGCATGCTCAATTACCATAATATTAGCATTAGCCACATCTACCCCTACCTCAATCACGGTGGTAGCAACGAGCAAATCAAGTTCATGAGCTTGAAAAGCATCCATGATTTGATTTTTCTCATCAGTTTTGAGACGGCCATGAACTAGCCCCACTCTAACACCCTCTAACTCAGCTGATAACCGTTCAAAAGTTTCCTCAGCAGTTTGTAATTGTAAGGCCTCACTTTCTTCTACTAAAGGACAAACCCAATACACTTGTTTACCCTCGTGACAAGCTGCCTCAACCAAAGTTAAAAGCTCATCACGACGTCTATTGTTTAGCAATTTGGTTTCTACCTCTTGTCGACCTGGCGGTAGTTCATCAATGACTGATACATCTAAATCCGATAAAAAAGTCATCGCCAACGTTCGTGGGATGGGGGTAGCACTCATATTGAGTTGATGCGGAAAAACGATGGGCTCAGTAGCTATAATCTCTTCATTACTATCTAAGTCATTATTATCAGTAATTAAACCCTTTTCACTTAAACTCAAGCGTTGACCTACGCCAAAGCGATGTTGCTCATCCACAATGACTAAACCTAATTGGTGAAAATTAACATCTTTTTGAATTAATGCTTGGGTGCCAACAATAAAGTTAGCCTCGCCGTTAGCAATGGCCTCATAGGTTTCACGCTTTTCTTTCGCCCTAACACTACTACTTAACCATTGAACGTTAACATCAGAGCCTTCAAACCAGTCGCTGATTTTTTTAAAATGTTGCTCCGCTAATATCTCAGTTGGTGCCATCAAGGCCACTTGTAGTCCCTGCTCTAATGCAAAGGTGGCAGCTAAGGCAGCTACAATGGTTTTACCACTACCAACATCACCTTGAATTAAACGATGCATGGGGAAGCTACGGTGCAAGTCTGATTCAATATCTGCCATTACACGCTCTTGAGCCCCAGTCAGTTGATATGAGAAACGCTCTAAAACGCGTTGGTATAAACTGTTATCGCCTTTGTTTGTCACCACGGCATGAGCTTTTAATGAAGTACGTCGTTGTCTTGCTAAAAACATCGCAATTTGTTGGGCTAGCATTTCATCAAATTTTAAACGCTCCCACGCCGGATGGTATCTAAATTGTAAGGACTCAATTTCGGTATCTAGCGGCGGTTGATGCAGTAACTGTACGGCCTCATTAATCTCCATTAGACCAAAACGCTCACGAATCTCTTCAGATAAAGTATCCTCAAGCACACAATTTTTAAGATGGCGGCGTATATGAGCGCTAAGCACCTCTTGGCTTAGGCCTGAGGTGCTTGAATACACTGGCACTAGGCTATCGCCTAAAGGCTCTCCTGCCTTAAGTATTTTGGGGTGAATCATCTCAAGACCCCATTGGAAACCACCGCGAACCTCACCGCGAATCCTAAATAGCCCCTTTTTTTCTAAGGCTGTTTTTTGATTAGGATAGAAATTTAACCAACGTAATTGTATAGAGCCCGTTTGGTCCTTAAACGTTGCCGTTAGTTGTTTGCGGCCACGCATAATGACGTTAACGGAAGAGATAGTGCCCTCGAGTTGTGCTTTCATACCTGGAGCTAACTCGGAGATCTTATGAATACGACTGTGGTCTTCGTAGCGAATAGGAATATGTAAAATAAAGTCCATTGGCTCAACTAAGCCTAGCGACTGTAATTTCTTTTCAGTCGCTGTTAAAACAGACTTTTTACCACTAACCATAATAATGAAATAGATCCTATAGCTAAACAATGAGCTCTAACCAGTATTTAGTTAGAGCTCAAATTGAATCTTTAGCTATAAAAATCAACTATTTATTTAAAGCTAAGATAGCATCAACCTCAAATTTAGCGCCTTTAGGCAAGGCCGATACCTCAACGGTAGAACGCGCAGGATATGGCTCTGGGAATAGCTCTTGCATCACGCTATTAGCAATACCGAAGTTATTTAAATCGGTGAGATAGAGACCGATACGAACAATATCGCCCATACCACCACCCGCTTCTTCAATCACAGCTTTGAGGTTTTCCATGGATTGTCTAACCTGACCCTCAAATTGATCAGATACTAATTCACCAGTTTCAGGGTCTAAGCCTAACTGACCTGAAATAAATACTGTGGCTGGCGCAGTACTAATAACAGCTTGTGAGTACGGACCTAATGCGGCCGGTGCTTTGTCAGAAAAGACGATTTTCTTAGTCATACTATTTCCAATAAGGTGTTGTGTTAAAAATCGTTATCACTAGAACTCTATAGAAAAAGTCTATAAAGTCCAAGAATTACTTAGTAAAAGTGTATCAAATCTAATTACTTAATGTCAGCATATCCTGCATAAGCGGCCTGACGTAAGCTATGATCCATCAGTGTTAGCGCCAATAATGCTTCAGCAATAGGGGCAGCTCTAATACCGACACAGGGATCGTGACGACCTAGCGTTTGAACCATAATAGGTTCATTTTCAGTGGTGATTGAACGACGCTCTACTCTAATACTTGAGGTAGGTTTGATAGCCAGTGATACGGTAATATCTTGACCACTTGAAACACCACCTAAGATACCACCTGCGTGATTGCTTAAAAAACCCTCAGGGGTGATTTCATCACCATGTTCAGAACCACGTTGACTGACACACTCAAAGCCAGCGCCAATGGCAACGGCTTTAACCGCATTTAGACCCATCATCACATGAGCAATATCAGCATCTAAGCGATCATAAATTGGCTCACCTAAACCAGTAGGTACATTTTCTGCGACTACCTCAATACGGGCACCGATGGAGTCACCATCGCGGCGCAGCTGGTCCATAAAGGCCTCTAATTCAGGAATAATCTCAGCATTAGGTGCAAAGAAAGGGTTTTTAGCAACCTCGTCCCAATCTTGGAAAGGAATTTGAATCGGCCCTAACTGACTCATATAAGCACGAATTTTGGTGCCATATCGTAGCTCTAAGCACTTTTTAGCAATAGCACCGGCTGCCACGGTAGGTGCAGTTAATCGAGCTGATGAACGACCGCCACCGCGTGGGTCTCTAATACCGTATTTCTTCCAATAGCTATAATCAGCGTGACCGGGTCTAAATCGATCGGAAATATTTGAATAATCTTTACTGCGCTGGTCTTGGTTACGAATTAATAAGGCAATCGGTGTACCCGTGGTTTTGCCTTCGTATACACCCGATAGGATCTCAACCTGATCAGGCTCTTGTCGTTGGGTGACATGACGCGATGTGCCTGGACGGCGACGATCTAAATCATGCTGAATATCGGCTTCGGTTAATGGTACACCCGGAGGGCAACCATCGATCACACAACCAATTGCAGGACCATGTGATTCACCAAAATTAGTTACTGCAAATAGACGACCAAGCGTATTACCAGCCATTCAACTTCCTATGCAAAAAATTTAAATTTATTTAAGCTAATTATTATACTTAAAACTGCGACGAATTAAGATGAACAGCTCAGCATCATATTTTGTTTTTCAAAAGGACT
>JAAZGT010000283.1 GCA_012511095.1 Alcaligenaceae bacterium | reverse complement strand
TGGCAATCAACACCGAAGAAATTACCGTTTTAACAGGCGTATCAGGCTCCGGCAAAAGCTCTCTAGCCTTTGATACTCTGTACGCCGAGGGACAGCGTAAATACGTTGAAACCTTTTCACCCTATGCGCGCCAATTTCTTGACCGCATGGATAAGCCACAGGTTGAACGTATCGAGGGCATTCTCCCCGCCATTGCAATTGACCAGACTAACCCCGTGCGCACCTCGCGCAGTTCGGTGGGTACGATGACTGAGCTTAATGATCATATTAAGCTACTCTATGCGCATTCAGCGAATTTGTTTTGTAGAAAATGTGCCGCTCCAGTGCGTCGAGATACGATTCAATCAATTCAAGAGCAATTAGCCACTCTAAGCCAAGAGCACGGTGATCCAAGATTAACACTGACATTCCCCATCGTAGTACCAGCTAATTTTAGTAGCGATGAGGTTAATGCCTTTTTAGAGCAACAGGGCTACACACGCATTCACACTAAAGAGGAAACTACTCGAGAAGTCCAAGATAAAAAAAGCAAAAAAACCAAACTCGAGGTTCTCCAAAAACTCTATGTCGTACAAGATAGATTCCGCTTTTCTAGAGCAGAGCCTGAGCGTGTTGCTGAGGCTTTAGAGCACGCTTTAAACCATGGTCAAGGCTTTTGTAAGATCTTTGCTTTGACTGATGGCGACGAGGAATTAGTGTGGCCTTTTAGTGAGCATTTACATTGTGCTCATTGCGATATCTCTTATCAAAAACCTCATGCCAGCACCTTCTCTTTTAACTCGCCCATTGGCGCCTGTGACCATTGTCGAGGTTTTGGTCGCAGCATGGGCATTGATTATGGCCTAGTGATTCCTGATGAGAACCTAAGCCTAGCGGATGGTGCAATACGCCCGTGGCAAACCCCGACATTCAAAGAACAACAAGATGATTTAATGAAATACGCCAAACGTCTTGGCATTCGTACAGATACACCTTGGCGCGATCTAAATGAAGCCGAAAAAAAATGGGTCATTGATGGTGACCCTGAGTGGACTGGCAAGAAAAACGCCTGGGATCTCCAATGGTATGGCGTACAGCGCTTCTTTGATTGGCTAGAAAGTAAATCCTATCGCATGCATATGCGCATCCTTCTGTCTAAATTCAGAAGCTATAACCCGTGTCCCGTATGTCATAGTTCACGTCTTAAACCCGATGCGAATCTATGGCGTTTAGGCGATGGCAAACAAAATGATTATGCCGAAGGTCGCTATAAACGCTTTATGCCTGTGGGCGCTCAATGGTCCGAAAAAAAGCTCGCAGAGCTACCAGGATTAGCCATTCACGATCTGATGTTACTGCCCATCGGCCATCTAAGGGATTATTTTGACAGCCCCTACTTTGATGCCACTGCGGATAAGGCCAGTGAGTTGGTACTCACTGAAGTGCGTCATCGCCTACATTATTTATGTGATGTGGGTTTGGATTATTTATCGCTAGATCGCCAAAGCCGCACCCTCTCAGGTGGTGAAGTACAACGCATTAACCTCACCACAGCGCTTGGCACTTCCTTAGTTAATACCCTCTTTGTACTTGATGAGCCCTCTATTGGTCTCCATCCACATGATATGGGTCGCATTATTGAGGTTATGCAAAGACTGCGTGATGCGGGCAATACCCTCGTTGTGGTTGAACATGATCCTCAAGTGATGGTGGCCGCCGATCGCATTTTAGAAATTGGCCCAGGCCCTGGTGAGCGCGGTGGTGAGATTGTATTTGATGGCAAACCTGAGGCGCTTCGTCGCTCTAGCACTTTAACCGGTCAATACCTAGGTGATGTGCTACGTGTCGAAGCCCCATTGCCGATGAAAGTCACTGCAAAAACTCCAAAACTTCTATTAGAAGGTGTTAAAGCCAACAACTTAAACAATATTGATGTGGCCTTTCCTCTAGGTCGTTTGGTGTGTGTGACTGGCGTATCAGGATCGGGTAAATCTACCCTCATCCAAGATGTACTCTACCCTGCGCTTTTAAAGCATTTTGGTGAGCCTACTGAGGCCCCAGGTGAATACAAGCATTTATTGGGTGCAGAACAATTAGCTTCAGTGGTGATGGTCGATCAAAGCCCTATTGGCAGAACTGCGCGTTCTAACCCAGCAAGTTATGTCGGTGCCTTTAATGCCATTCGCACACTCTTTGCTAATGCGCCTATGAGTATTGAGCGTGGCTATAAGCCTGGCACCTTTAGCTTTAATACCGGTGATGGTCGCTGCCCTACTTGTAAGGGGACGGGCTTTGAGCATATTGAAATGCAATTCCTCTCAGATGTGTATTTACGTTGCCCAGACTGTCATGGTAAGCGTTTTAGAGATGAGGTTTGTGAGGTCAAGGTTGAGCATTTAGGTCAAAGCGCCTCCATTGATGAGGTCTTAGAAATGACCGTCAATCAGGCTTTGGAATTTTTTAAAGGCCTAAGAGAAATTCAAACCGCACTACAACCACTCATTGATGTGGGTTTAGAGTATGTCAAACTCGGTCAACCTGTGCCTACGCTCTCGGGTGGTGAAGCACAACGTCTTAAGCTTGCGGGTCATTTAGCCGAAGCGGCGCGCAGTCGTGGCAGAGCAAAACAACTCGCCATCAGAGGCTCATTATTTTTATTTGACGAACCCACTACAGGCCTACACTTTGATGATGTGGC
>JAAZGT010000282.1 GCA_012511095.1 Alcaligenaceae bacterium | reverse complement strand
AGTACTGGTCGTCCAGGTCCAGTATTAGTTGATATCCCTAAGGATATTACTGTTGCTAAGTGGCGCTACTCACCACCTAAGGGTGAAGTAAAAATGCGCTCATATAACCCTGTTGTTAAGGGTCACCAAGGTCAAATTAAAAAAGCAGTTAATGCTTTAAGAGCTGGTTCTCGTCCTATGGTTTATGCCGGCGGTGGTGTGATTCTATCTGATGCCGCTGATGAGCTACGCGAGCTAGTCGACCTACTTAATGCGCCGTGTACTACTACCTTAATGGCTTTAGGCGGCCTTAATGCTAGCCATCCGAACTATGTCGGTATGCCAGGTATGCATGGTACTTACGAAGCCAATATGTCGATGCAAAATAGTGATGTACTAATTTGTGTGGGCGCACGCTTTGATGACCGCGTGGTTGCTAATCCTAAGCACTTTGGTCAAGTACAGCGCAAAATTATTCATATTGATGTGGATCCATCGTCTATTTCTAAGCGCGTTAAAGCCGACTTACCCATTGTGGGTAATGTCAAAGACGTGCTCCAAGAGATGAATGCACAATTACGTGAGCTTCAAAACAACAAAGACAAACCTGCTAAAAATATCGATGCTTGGTGGGAGCAAATTAATCAATGGCGCGATCGTAAGTGTTTAGCTTATGTGCAGCCTGATGAGATTATTAAACCTCAATTCGTTGTTGAAAAGCTTTGGGAAGTCACTAATGGTGAGGCCTTTGTGTCTTCTGACGTTGGTCAGCACCAGATGTTTGCAGCCCAATACTATGGTTTTGAAAAGCCACGTCGCTGGTTAAACTCCGGTGGTCTAGGTACCATGGGCGTTGGTCTACCTTATGCGATGGGTGCCCAAATGGCTAACCCAGGTGGTATGTATGCATGTATTACAGGCGAGGGCTCTATTCAAATGAATATCCAAGAGCTTGCTACCTGTAAGCAATATGGCTTTACTCCTAAGATCATTTGTTTAAACAATGGCTACTTAGGCATGGTAAGGCAGTGGCAAGAGCTTGATTATGAGTCTCGCTACTCTGAGTCTTATATGGACTCTATACCTGACTTTGTTAAGTTAGCAGAGAGTTACGGTCACGTAGGTGTACAAGTAACTAAGGTAGCTGATGTTGAGCCAGCTTTACGTGAGGCCTTCTTTGGTTCACAAAAAGATCGCTTAGTTTTCCTTGATTTCATTACTGACCCTGAAACCAACGTTTGGCCAATGGTTAAATCTGGTAAGGGATTAACTGAAATGTTAATCGATGGCGTTGATGCATAAGGGGAAGAGATGAAACACGTAATTTCGATTTTATTAGAAAACGAGCCGGGTGCATTATCCCGTGTGGTTGGTCTGTTTTCTGCGCGTGGTTATAACATTGAAACCTTAACTGTAGCGCCCACCGAAGACCCCAGCCTATCTCGTCTGACCATTATGACCAATGGCTCAGAGGAAGTAATTGAGCAAATCACTAAGCACCTAAATCGCTTGGTTGATGTGGTCAAGGTAGTTGATTTAACCGAGGCACCCATGGTTGAGCGTGAGCTTATGCTAATCAAGGTGCGTGCGGTCGGTAAAGAGCGCGAAGAGGTAACTCGCCTAAGTGAAATTTTCCGTGGTCGCATTGTTGACGTCACGGACAAGACCTTTACTATCGAGTTAACCGGCACTCAAAACAAGATTGAAGCCTTTATCGATGCTATCGAACCTGGCGCTATTCTAGAAGCGGTTCGCAGTGGTGTTACGGGCGTTGGTCGCGGTAATCGCATTTTAAAAGTTTAAGTATTAAAAATAGTAAGTAGTACAACGAATTTATATTTACAGAGGAAGTTATGAAAGTTTTTTACGACAAAGATTGTGATTTATCTTTAATCAAAGGCAAGCAAGTAACCATCATCGGTTACGGTTCACAAGGTCACGCTCATGCACTAAACTTGCACGAGTCTGGCGTTAACGTAACTGTTGGTTTACGTAAGGGCGGTGGCTCTTGGCAAAAGGCCGTTAATGCTGGCTTAAAAGTTGCTGAAGTTGCTGAAGCGGTTAAAGGCGCTGATGTGGTAATGATTCTTTTACCAGACGAGAGCATTGCTGAGGTTTACAAAAACGACGTAGAAGCTAACCTAAAACCAGGTGCTGCTTTAGCATTCGCTCACGGTTTCAACGTTCACTACGGTCAGGTTGTTCCTCGCGAAGACGTAGACGTTATCATGGTTGCTCCTAAAGCGCCAGGTCACACAGTTCGTAATACCTACCAAAATGGTGGTGGTGTTCCTCACTTAGTAGCTGTACATCAAGACGTTTCTGGTGCTGCTCGTGACGTAGCGCTTTCATACGCAAGCGCTAACGGTGGTGGCCGTGCTGGTATTATCGAAACTAACTTCCGCGAAGAAACTGAAACTGACTTATTCGGTGAGCAGGCTGTACTTTGTGGTGGTGCCGTTGAGTTAATTAAAGCGGGTTTCGAGACTTTAGTTGAAGCAGGTTACGCTCCTGAAATGGCTTACTTCGAGTGCTTACACGAATTAAAGCTAATCGTAGACCTAATCTACGAAGGCGGTATTGCTAACATGAACTACTCTATCTCTAACAACGCTGAGTACGGTGAGTACGTTACTGGTCCTCGTATTGTTACTGAAGAGACTAAAAAAGCAATGCGTGAGTGCTTACACGACATCCAGACGGGTGAGTACGCTAAGAGCTTCATCTTAGAGCACGCTGCTGGTGCACCTACTCTAATTTCTCGTCGCCGTATCAACGCCGAGTCTCAGATCGAGGAAGTTGGTGCTAAGCTACGCGCTATGATGCCTTGGATTGCTGCCAACAAAATGGTAGACCAGAGCAAAAACTAATACGGTGTTATTCACTTTATTAGGGACCGGTAGTTCTGCGCAACTGCCGGTTTATAACTGCCAATGCCCCGCCTGTGAGCGGGCACGGGCAGATAGTAGTTTTATTAGACGTCCCGCCAGTGCTATGTTGCAAATTGGTCGGGACGTTTATTTATTTGATAGTGGCCTCATGGATTTACGTGAGCGTTTTCCTGTGCCTGCCACTGATGATCAGATATCGCCTCGGCTTAAAGCCATATTTCAAACGCATTATCATGCCGATCATGCACAAGGTTTACTAAACCTGCGTTGGGGTGTGAACATCTCACTGCCAGTTTATGGTCCAGTAGATCCAGTGGGTTTTGCCGATCTTTTCAAGCATCCTGGCATTCTCGATTTTTCTCATACCTTACAGCCTTTTCAGCGCTTTAATTTAGTTGATAATGATTGTGCAACGGTTGAGATCACCACGCTCCCCTTAGAGCATTCAAGACCGACTTTAGGCTATTTAATTGAGGTAACCGAGGGCAAGGCACTGGCTTATTTGACTGATACTAAGGGCTTATCGCCTCGGGTGATTGAATTGTTGCGTGGCAGAGAGGTCGATTTTCTTCTAATTGACTGCACTTTTGATCCTAGCGTTGATTATAAAGGACACAATAATTTAAACGACGCCTTAGATCTCGTATCACAGGTGCAAGCTAAATCCTTTTACTTAACTCACATCGATCATACGCTAGATAGCTATTTAATGAAAAATCCCGAGCAATTAACACAGGGTGTGCAATTGGCTCGGGATGGTATGTGCTTTGATCTAAGCTAGTTTATTTACACCATAAACAACGCTTAGATTTAATGTTTAAACACCAAACGCGCGGTAACGTGTGTCTTCATCAATGTAAGTCTTATCTGTTGCCGGGCTTTCAATGCTACCAAATGGCATTTGTGCAGTTAATACCCAGCTCTCAGGAATGTCCCAACGCTTAGCTACTTCAGCATCAATTACTGGGTTGTAATGCTGTAAAGAAGCACCGATGTTCATTTCGCTAAGGCCTAACCACACCGCATATTGAGCGATTGCAGTCGAGTGCTCTGACCAGATAGGGAATCTCTTAGCATATAGTGGGAATTGTTTTTGTAAGTTTTCAATCGGGTCCTGATCTTCATAGAACAAAATTGTGCCACGCGCTGCTTTAAAAGAATCCATTTTTTCATTGGTTGGGTCGAAGTTTTCTTCGGGAACAATGGCGCGAAGTGCTTCACGAGTTAGCTCCCATAAGGCTTCATGCTCATCATCAAAAAGCACCACAACGCGAGAGCTTTGTGAGTTAAATGACGAAGGGCTTTCGTTGACCAAGTTTTTAATGACTTGTAAAACCTCGTCATTAGATTGGCTGATGTCTTTGCCTAGGTGATAAATTGAACGACGTTTTTTAGCTAATTCATATAATTTCATGATATCTCCAATAGATAATAACGATGAAGGCTAAAAATAATTCAACGATAGCATTGCTTAAAGCATCCAATGTCTCAAGCAATCTGAGTGTATCGTTTTTGAAAAAGATGGTCTTTAGCTATATCGATTAATGCATTTTTTAAGACTAACTACTTAATTCAAACCATATGTTTATACTTACAGGCCATATAAGAATTAAACTATTTGTAGTTAGAGTTTAGCGAATAATTACTGACTAGTCATATATTAATCGATTATATGCAAAAGATCTAATCAATTAAACTTAATTAGGCGATAGTTAAAGTTAATAACATGAAATGCTATTTAAAATGTTCAAACAAATTTTTTAAAAATTTCGCTTTTGTCTTTGCTGTTAAGTAACTAGTTAAAGCGCGGTACATGTTACCATTGAGGCTCGCATTTTAAAAGAAATAGCTCAATTTTAATAGGTAGTTAAGTGAGTAATCAGTTGTCAAATAATAATCAAAATCGTCCTATCTTAGCCAAAGAGGGTTGGCCATTTATTGCAATCGCCGTTTTTTTGGCTATTGTTGTCAGTGCTATTAATGGCTGGTTAGGTCTTATTTTTGTATTAATCGCTATTTTTGTAGTGCAGTTTTTCCGCGACCCAACACGTCAGGCACCTCAGGGCGACAAGTTAGTTTTATCACCTGCCGATGGTCGTATTGTATTTGTTGACGAGGTCGATGACCCCTATGCCAATAGACGTGCTCTGAAAATTAGTGTGTTTATGAATGTTTTTAATGTGCATTCAAATCAGATGCCAGTCAGTGGTCGCATTAGCAAGCGTGAGTATTTCAAAGGTAAATTTGTTAATGCTGACTTAGATAAAGCATCAATTGAAAATGAGCGTAATGCCATCGTTATTGAGCGTGCCGATGGTCAAATCGTGACCTCAGTTCAAGTAGCGGGTTTAGTCGCTCGACGTATTCTTTGTTATGTGCAAGAGGGTCAAGAGCTTGCAGCCGCGGATCGTTATGGTTTTATCCGCTTTGGATCACGGGTTGATGTTTATTTACCATTAAGCGCTAAGCCTTTAGTGTCAATTGGCGATAAGGTGTCGCATACCACTACAGTGCTAGCCGAACTGGAGTAATTATGTCAAATGAGCAAAAAGAAACTGCCCAAGAGGTAGAAAGTTATTCTGCTGACGATGAGAGTGCTCAATTTGTGGATATGGGTGATGACTTAGCTGCAGAAACGTCGCATATTGGGCCTAAGCGCGGTATTTATCTGCTACCTAATGCGATCACCACAGCAAACTTATTTGCTGGTTTTTTTGCAGTGATGCAGGCAATGAACCATCGATTTGAATGGGCGGCATTGGCTATTTTCGCTGCCATGGTGATGGATGGTATGGATGGGCGAATTGCTCGTCTTACTAAGACTCAATCTTCCTTTGGTGAGCAATACGACTCCATGGCAGATATGGTGTCATTTGGTATGGCACCGGCTTTGGTTATGTACACCTACACCTT
>JAAZGT010000281.1 GCA_012511095.1 Alcaligenaceae bacterium | reverse complement strand
TCACCAACGATATAGCCACTTTCGTCACCTAAGGTGATGGAGCCGATAGAAACTAAGAAACCAAAAACAGAAGCAACAATAATAGAACGCTTTGCGATCTCGGTGTCACGACGACGCAATAAGTACCAAGCACTTACTGCAATTAGGAATACTGCACCAGTAATATAACCAGCGATTACGGTATGTAAGAACTTAGCTTGCGCAACAGGGTTTAAGATCACATCGACGAAGCTAGTCATCTCCATACGCATGGTGTCAGGATTAAAGACCGCACCTACAGGTGATTGCATCCAACCGTTGGCAATAAGAATCCATAAAGCCGAGAAGTTAGTACCTAAGGCAACTAACCAAGTAACCGTTAAATGCGCTTTTTTGGACATACGGTTCCAGCCAAAGAAGAACAAACCAATAAAGGTTGCTTCAAGGAAGAAAGCCATTAAGCCCTCAATTGCTAAAGGCGCACCGAAAATATCACCAACGTAGTGACTGTAATAAGACCAGTTCATACCGAACTGGAACTCCATTACGATCCCCGTACCCACACCGATGGCGAAGTTAATACCAAAAAGTGCACCCCAGAAAAGCGTCATACGACGCCAAATATCACGCCCGCTGACCACATAAATCGTTTCCATAATTGCTAACAAAAAGGATAAACCTAGTGTCAGCGGAACGAAAATAAAGTGGAACATAGCGGTAGCAGCAAATTGCAGGCGCGACAAACCGACAACATCAAATTCGAACATTACAGCTCTCCAAAGGACAGGTTGCGAGTGTGTAAAGACTTTAATAAAAATAAGCAGTCGAAAAGCCTTGTATAGCTCTTAACCCATCTGTTTATTGCTTACGCGGAAACGTAAGGCTGTTAGATTAACTACAAAGATTAATGCCTACTTGCTAGTATCGCGACGACTTATTTCACGGTAATGAAATAAATACCACCTGTAAAAATTGTCATTCTCACACGATGCGCGTATTTATAAGCAAATAAAAATTAATTCATGTTGATACCCGGCACTGCTACTTAATAGCTTAACAGGGTATTGCAATAATTTAAATAGAAAAATAAGGCGGCGCTAAGGCGCGATGAGGATACCAACGATCATGCTCGCTTGGTACATAGTCATAAGGTGAGAATGAAATCTTTGTGAGGGGTGTAAATTCGCTTATCCCAACAAAGGGAGCGCTATCGATAGCGGTATCGACTGAACCCGGTAAGATGCAGAATATACAATGGGCCGCGTGATGTAGGGTGTCGTCGCTAACATCATCAAAAGTGATGTCATAGCTTAGGCGCTCACCCTTGGGCCCACAGATTTCCATAGTTATGGTCGTACTTGATGCATCGCCAGCACCTGCAAAGGTGGCTTGTGCTGAGTGCATAAGTGAACCAGCTAGTACCACGACTAGCGTAATCCACCACACTAACAAACGATGCCTAAAATAGAACATAAACTATATTTTGTTTTATTGATAAACAAAATTTTACATTAAAATAGTTTATATTGCACTAGAAATATTGGTACTAACCCTTATTGGGGTGGTTTTTTAAGACTGACGGCTAGATAATACTAGGCCGAAAGCGATTAAAGCGATACCCACTATGTGGTAGAGATGAATACTTTCATTAGCAAAAACTGCGGCTAAAATTACCCCAAACACCGGCATTAGGTGAATAAATAAGCCACTTAGCATTGGCCCGACTCGGCTAATTGCCACGCTATAACTGATATAAGCAATCACCGAGGGGAAAATACCCACATAAAGCAATGCCATCTTGGCGCTGTTATTAAGATGAATCGGTAATTGACCCCCTGTTTCCCATAACCATAGTGGTAGTAAGGCAATCACTGCAATAGCAATTTGCACACAGGTCAAGGCCATGCGATTCATATTGTCAGGGGTATTTTTCATCCACAAGGTATAAATCGCCCAACAAATCATTGCGGTAAAGATAATTAGATCACCGGGGTTAAAAGAGAAATTAATCAGTGCCTTAATATCACCATTAAGAATAATGGCGCCCACACCAATTAAGGACAGCACTAAACCCATCGTTGGTAAAAAGTACATGCGCTGCTTATAAAAGAGCAGCCCAAATAAAATAATTAAGACGGGTATGGTCGAGTTGAGTAATAAGGCATTAGTCGCAGTGGTGCTGTGTAAGCCTAAATAAATCAAGGTGTTAAACGAGGTAACACCAACTAACGAGGTCTTAATAATAAAGGGGATATGCTTTTTATAAAGAGGCCAGTCGTGCTTAATATATTTGTAGGTAAAAGGCAGTAACACGCAAAATGCAATCACCCAACGCCAAAACGACAGACTCATTGGGCCAATGTCATCTCGGACTAATCGACCAATTACAAAGTTACCCGCCCAAAAGAGTGGGGGTGCAATCAATAATAATAGCGTGGTAAAGCTAAGGTTTCTAAACACGATAAAGACCTAGTAAATGTAAAACTAAATTAATCTTAGGATTATAAACGCTGCGAGCCAAGTAACTGCGTTATTTATGATGTTGATAACATAGTTACAAAAGTTAAAAGCCACACCATTCATTGTTTATAAATGGGTGGCTTTTTTCAATAAAATCGCTTAAAGGCGGTTAACTCTTATTAAACTGCTACTAAAGCTTGCTCTAAGTCGGCGATTAAATCGTCAATATGCTCAATACCGATTGAGAGGCGTACCATGTCCTTAGTTACGCCAGCTGAGGCTAGCTCCTCATCACTTAGCTGACGGTGTGTGGTGGTTGCAGGATGGCATGCTAGGCTGCGTGTATCACCAATGTTTACGAGACGAATAAATAGTTGTAAGGCATCAATAAAGCGCGCGCCAGCTTCACGGCCACCTTTAACGCCAAAGGATAAAATCGCTGCAGGCTTGCCCTTGACGTATTTCTTAGCTAATTCGTGCTCAGGGTGATCTGGTAAGCCTGCGTAGTTAACCCAAGCGACTTTGTCATGCTGATTGAGGTACTCAGCTACTTTAAGAGCGTTTTCAGTGTGACGCTCCATGCGTAAGCTGAGCGTCTCTAGACCTTGTAGCAATAAGAAAGTGTTCATTGGGCTTAGCGCCGCCCCCATATTGCGCAGAGGCACCACACGAGCACGTGTGATGTAAGCTGCTTTACCCACATCTTGTACGTAGTTAACCCCATGATAACTAGGGTCTGGGTTATTTAATAAGTGGAAACGCTCTGGATAATCACCCCAAGGGAAATTGCCGCTATCAACAATCATGCCACCCAAGCTATTACCATGACCACCAATGTATTTGGTTAAAGAATGCACAACAATATCGGCACCAAACTCAAATGACTTTTGTAAGACTGGTGTGGCTACGGTGTTGTCAACCACCACAGGTACGCCTAATTCGTGAGCGACCTTAGAAACTGCCTCTAAATCCACAATGTTACCGAGTGGGTTACCGATGGACTCTACAAAAACTAATTTGGTGCGTTCATCAACTAAATCACGAATAGACTCTGGTTTTTTATGATCAAAGAAACGTACCTCAATGCCTTGTCTTGGTAAGGTATGTGCAAATAGGTTGTACGTACCACCATAGAGAGCAGAAACCGAAATAATATTATCACCCGCCTCAGCAATGGTTTGAATAGCATAGGTAATGGCCGCCATACCCGAAGCGAGTGCCAACGCACCCACACCACCTTCAAGCGCATTAACACGCTCTTCAATCACCGCATTGGTTGGGTTAGTAATGCGTGTGTAGATATTACCTGCTACCTTTAGGTCAAATAAATCAGCGCCGTGCTGTGTATTATCAAAGGCATAGGAGGTGGTTTGATAAATCGGTACTGCCACTGACTTAGTGGTGTCTTCGGCTTTATAGCCCGTATGTACTGCAATGGTTTCGTCTCTATAGCTCATGTTGCTCCTCATATATTATTTAAGGCTTTTCATATGACATAGCGATAATAGTAGCATGATGTTTAGACTTATTAGTTATAAGCATAGACAAGATAGGGGTGTTATAAAAAGGCTAACCACCCCTTAGAGTCCTTGTGGTTGCTACTATTAAGCGTATTAATGCGCTTTTTTTGCGGCACGTCGATGGCGAATAATCTCAATCACCCCAGGCATCACCGATAAAATAATAATCGCAAACAATACTAGGCTTAGGTTATCTCTGACAATAGGTAAGTTAGCAAAGTAATAACCTAAATAAGAAAATATCGGTACCCATAAAAGGGCCCCAATCACATTAAAGCGCGAAAATTGACCATAGTGCATATTACTCATCCCTGCCACAAAAGGAGCAAAGGTGCGGACAATGGGTACAAATCGCGCTAAAATAATTGTTTTGCCGCCATGCTTTTTATAAAAGGCATGCGTTTTTTCTAAATACACTCGTCTAAAGATTTTCGAATCGGGATTTGAAAATAACCGATAGCCAAAGTATTTACCCACATGGAAATTGGTTGCATCACCCAAAATAGCAGCCACAACCAATAAAAAGACCATTAAGTGGACATTCATTTCACCAATGGCAGCGAGGCCACCCGCAGCAAATAGTAATGAGTCACCAGGTAACAAGGGCGTAACCACTAGCCCTGTTTCACAGAAAATAATTAAAAATAAAATGGCATAAATCCACAAACCATAATCATGGGCTAAGACCTGTAAGTGTTGGTCAATGTGGAGAATGAAATCGATAATCGTACCGAGCATACTAATCTTCTTCTACAAAGGTTTCTTGACGTTTTTTACGAATCGCGGGAAAAGCAACAACACATAATAGTGCCACCGCCATTAGCAGTAACGTCAGTGATAAAGGGCGTTCGAGAAAATACATAAAATCACCACGCGACAATAAAAGTGCTCGGCGAAGATTTTCTTCCATGAGTGGGCCAAGAATTAAGCCAAGTAATAAAGGCGCCCCTTCACAACGCAGTTTAAACCAGATATAGCCTATCACTCCAAAGAGAGCGAATAGGAAAATATCAAAGGTATTGTAATTTAAGGAGTAAATACCGATGGTACAAAACAGCACAATGGCCGGAAACAGCAAACGATAAGGCACTTTTAAGAGTTTGACCCAAATGCCAATCAACGGCAGGTTTAATACCACCAACATCAAATTACCCACCCACATAGACACAATTAAGCCCCAAAATAAATCGGGATGGCTATTCATCACCTGCGGACCCGGTTGAATACTATGAATAGTCATGGCGCCAATCATGAGCGCCATCACCGCATTGCCTGGTATGCCCAGAGTGAGTAGGGGGATAAAAGAGGTTTGAGCAGCGGCATTATTAGCAGACTCAGGACCTGCTAAGCCCGCAGGGTGTCCACGACCAAAACGTTCGGGTTGACGTGAAATTTTCTTTTCAAGGGTATAGGAAGCAAAAGATGACAATACTGCGCCACCCCCAGGTAAAACACCTAGGGCCGAACCAAGCATGGTACCACGCACCACTGCAGGAGCTGATTCTTTGATTTCTTGCTTATTAGGATAGAGACTACCGATTTTGTCGGTAATCTCGATGCGATTTTCGCGCTGAGCAAGATTAGACATAATCTCGGCAATACCGAATACGCCCATCGCCACAATGGCAAAATCAATGCCATCTTGTAATTCAGGGATATTAAAGTCAAAACGTGCAACCCCTGAGTTAACATCGGTACCCACCATGCCCAGTAAGAGGCCCAAGATAATCATGGCAATCGCCTTAAGTAAAGAGCCAGAAGCCAACACGACGGCACTAATTAGACCTAGAACCATCAGTGAGAAGTACTCTGCAGGGCCAAATTTAAAGGCCACCTCTGCCAGAGGTGGTGCGAAGGTGGCAATCAATAGAGTACCCACGCAGCCCGCAAAAAACGAACCAAGTGCTGCAATCGCTAGTGCAGAGCCAGCGCGACCGCGTTTAGCCATTTGGTGACCATCAAGCACGGTGACCACAGCCGAGGTTTCACCTGGTAGAGCCACTAAAATCGCGGTGGTAGAGCCGCCATATTGCGCGCCATAATAAATCCCCGCCAACATAATTAAACCCGCAGCAGGGGGTAAGACATAGGTCAGAGGTAAGAGCATGGCAATGGTTGGTACAGGGCCAATGCCAGGTAAGACACCAATCAGCGTGCCTAATAAACAACCAAAAAAGGCATACATGAGGTTTTCAACGGTAAAGGCGACTTGTATGCCAATCCACAGGTGATCAATTAATTCCATTTTAATTGCCACCTTGATGTTGTTGAAGTTTGGATTTTATGTCTTTGATTTGTGCGGTTTGTTTAATTTTAAAGTAACCAATGATCACGATACTACTCAATGCAATAGGAATAAGTAGTTGCTCATAACGATGCCATTCGCTAAAAGGAGTGGGAGTAAGTGGCATCACCAACTGCAAGCCACGAATAAAGGCAAGATAAGAAAAGAGCAGTAGAAAAAGCGCATTCGCAATAGCTACTCTTAAACTAAATTCATGGCTCGCCATGCTACTAAAGATTACCAACACCATAATTGAGAGGTAAAAGCCCAGGGGCTTGAGCATAAGGCCGAAACCAACGAGCGAGCCGATAATCATTAGCAAAATATCCCAATCAAAACGTCCGACCTTATGCTCTTCCTGCGCCTTGCCACGCAAAGCCGTGATACTAATAATGGCACCTAAGATCAATAGGATAATGCCTAAATAATAGGGTAAAAAGGCTGGCCCCATACGTGCAGCAGAACCCATAGAATAAGAGCTAGAGGCGATATAGGCAAAAAACGCACCAATCACCACAAACATAATGCCAGACCAAAAATCTTGTTGATTTTTAATCATGATAAATAGAACCCTTTGAGACAATAAATAGAGATGCTTTTAGATAAAAAGCTAAGAGGTAAGTTATTTTAAACGAAAATTTGCAGAATGAACTCGTGGCTCACTCTGCAAATTTTAGGATGACATGAATTAAAGCTGGGTGATGAGCTTGGTTACTAAATAGGCATCAAAGGTTTCTTGACCACCCTCGCTACCCATGCCGCTATCTTTAATGCCGCCAAATGGCGCTTCAGGTAAGCTCGAGCCGAGGTTATTAATATGCACCATACCTGCCTCAATGCTATTTGATAGCTTCACAGAGGCGCTTAGGTTGTTGGTAAAGACATAGGATGCTAAGCCATAAGGTAAACGGTTGGCCTCAGCAATCACCTCATCGAGATCGCTAAAAGGGGTCACCGGTGCCACCGGGCCAAAAGGCTCATCGCACATAATCTTACAGTCGTAATTCACATTGGTTAATACGGTGGGTAAATAAAAGAAACCCTCGCAGTCGAGGCGTTCACCACCAATTTCAACTGTTGCGCCGTGACGGCGTGCATCTTGTACAAAGTCTTCCATCGTCTCTAAGCGACGCTCATGTGCTAAGGGACCCATATCCACATCGGGATCGAGACCATCACCGATTTTGATATCAGAAAGTTTGGATACAAACACAGATAAAAACTGGTCGTAGGCTTTTTCATGCACATAGAAACGTGTCGGTGATACACACACCTGACCAGCATTACGAATTTTTGTTCTAGCAAGTGATGTGGCGACCTTTGTGATATCAGCGTCGTCCATCACAATAACTGGCGAATGGCCGCCTAACTCCATAGTCACAGGTTTCATGTGTGCGCCAGCCAAGGCTGCCAGCTGCTTACCTACAGGTACCGAGCCAGTAAATGAGATTTTGCGCACAATCGGTGAACGAATTAAATAATCCGAAATAAACGGTGGCTCACCCCAAACAATATTTAAGACACCTTTAGGTAGGCCAGCGTCTTCAAACATCTGAGCAATAGCCATAATCGAGCTTGGCGAGTCCTCAGGGCCTTTTAAAATAATGGTACAACCCGCCCCAATGGCCGCACTAATCTTACGAATTGCTTGGTTAAATGGGAAGTTCCACGGTGTAAAAGCTGCGCAAACTCCAATGGGTTCACGCATCACATATTGTCGAATATGAGGTCGACGAGGTGGAATAATGCGTCCGTAAATACGGCGGCACTCCTCGGCATGCCAATCACAATGGTCAGCACAGCTAATAATCTCACCTACCGCTTGGGCTAAGGGCTTACCTTGGTCTAGGGTTAGGTTACGACCAATTTCTTGGGCACGTTCGCGTGCCAATTGCGCGGCCTTACGCAAAATTGCTGAACGCTCCATTGGCGAGCTGTTTTTCCAGCTCTTAAAAGCCTCGGCCGCAGAAGCTAAGGCGTAATCCAAGTCGTCTTTAGTCGCATGAGGTAATTGACCCAGCACCTCTTCGGTGGCTGGATTAATTACATTCTGAGTTTTACGACCCTCAGCCGCAATAAACTCGCCATTTATATAAAGACCCAATGCTGGGTATGTCTTGGTCATTGACAGTCCTTAAGAAATATTTTTCTATAACTATTAAATATTAACCCTTGGGGAGGGCTTTGTTCAAGATGAGCCTTAGGAGCTTAGGCAGATAAGCTCTATTACTTTAGGATACTCTAATCTAATAAAAAAGTTTTTATTAAGTGTTGCGAAACGTGAAAGAGAACTTTAAGTAAAAAGTCGACCTAGTCTGAACTGATTCGCACAAATTAATTTTAAGCACTGTACCACTACACGATATGAGCATAGAAGATTTAAGCATTTAAAGTTGTTTTTCGGAACTGAATTCCACCAGATGGAACAACCTAGGGGAATCTCTTACTAATAACCGCCTTTAATAAGCTTAAAATTTCTCAAAACAATTTAACTGACATCAGGAGACTAAATATGTTGTTAAAAAAATGGATTATCGGTGCTACAACTGCCACCTTATTAGCTACTTCAGGCGCTGCCTTAGCTCAGAAAAATCAATTCGTAACCGTATTAACGGGTGGCCAGAGTGGCGTTTATTATCCTGTAGGGGTTGCTTTGGCTCAGCATTACGCTGAAAACATTCCTAATGTTCGTGCGACTGCACAAGTTACCAAAGCATCAGCTGAAAATATGAACTTATTACAAGCTGGTCGTGCGGAAATTGCATTTTCTTTGGCTGATACGGTAGAAGACGCGTGGAATGGCCGCGAAGAGGCGGGCTTTAAAAACAAGCTAGATAAATTACGCGCTATTAGCCGACTTTATAACAACTACGTACATATTATTGCGAACCCAGACAGTGGCATTAACAGCATTGAGGATCTTAAGGGTAAGCGTATCTCTGTTGGCGCTGCCCGCTCAGGTACTGAATTAAATGCGCGTGCCATCTTTAAAGCGGCTGGTTTAGATTACAGTGACTTCTCTAAAGTTGAGTACTTATCTTTTGGTGAGTCAGTTGAGTTAATGAAAAACCGCCAAATTGATGCCACGCTGCAGTCGGCCGGTATTGGTGTGGCCTCTATTCGTGACTTAGCTAGTGCGATTAAGATTAATGTCATTCCTATCCCTAAAGAAGTTGTAGAAAAAGTGGCTTCAGAGGCGTATGTGGTTGATGTGATTCCTGCAAACACCTACGACGGTCAAACTGAGGATGTCCCAACGGCTGCTATTCCGAACTATTTGATTTCTCATTCGGGCGTATCTGACGACTTAGCTTATGAGATGACCAAGATTGTTTATGAAAAATTAGACAACCTTAAAAATGCTCATAATGCGATTAGCGCCATGGATATCAAAAATGCCGTAACGGGTATGCCTGTACCAATTCACCCTGGTGCAGAAAGATATTACAAAGAGCAAGGCATTATTGAGTAATTATCAGTAGTTGCAGTACACCACCCCGTAGCGCTTGTTGTGGCGTTGCGGGGTAATTCAAAATTTAATATTTAAATTTGTTGTTATTTTTTGACAACAATGATCGGAAAAATTCATGAGTCTTAATGAAAACGAAAGCCAATCAATGGTTCAATTTGGCAGAGCGATTTTTTGGGTTGCAGTACTTTTTTCAAGTTTTCAAATCTATACGGCTGCGTTTAGCCCAATTTCAAGTCAAGTAACGCGTGCTATTCACGTCGGTTTTGTTATTTTGATGGTCTATACCTTAGCACCGCGATTTTTTAATCAACGTATCCCTGCATTGGGTTGGGCGCTTGGTCTACTTGGTTTTGGTCTGAGTTTATATCACTGGGTATTTGAGTCGGATTTAACGGCTAGAGCAGGTGAAATGACCCAGATGGATATGGTGGTCGGTATTATCACCATTGTTTTGGTCTTTGACGTGACGCGTCGCATGATGGGTTGGGCTTTGCCAACTATTTGTGCTTTGTTTTTAGCCTATGGTTTATTTGGTGAATACTTGCCGGGGCCTTTAATGCACCGTGGCTACGGCTTTGATCAAATCGTCGGTACCTTGTCCTTTGGTACAGAGGGTATTTACGGTGTGCCAACTTATGTGTCTTCCACCTATATTTTCTTATTTATTTTATTTGGCTCTTTCTTAGAACGAGCCGGTATGATTGATCTTTTTAGTGATTTTGCGATGGGTACGGTGGGTCATCACCGTGGTGGCCCAGCCAAGGTCTCAGTGGTTAGCTCAGGTTTAATGGGTACGATTAACGGCTCGGGTGTCGCCAACGTGGTGACCACAGGTCAGTTTACGATTCCTTTAATGAAACGCTTTGGTTATTCGGCACCGTTTGCGGGTGGGGTTGAAGCCACTTCCAGTATGGGTGGTCAAATTATGCCGCCAGTCATGGGGGCGGTGGCCTTTATTATGGCCGAAACGATTAACGTACCTTATGTGGATATTGTTAAGGCAGCCATTATTCCAGCGATTCTTTATTTCTTTACCGTCTTTATGTCGGTGCATTTTGAGGCGGGCCGTAAGGGGCTGCATGGTTTACCCAAAGAGGAATGTCCTAACCCATGGGGTGCTTTAGCGACTAAGTGGTATTTGTTAATTCCGCTCATTGGTTTAGTGTATTTGCTATTTTCTGGTTTTACACCGTTATTTGCAGGAACCGTAGGTTTAGGCTTAACTGCCATTCTGATTTTTGGTGCGGCAGCAATGCAAAGCGTATCAAATAAGGCGCTTAGATATATTTTCTGGGTTTTATTAGGTATTGCGTGTTTAGGTTTCAAAGAGTTTGGCGTTTCGGCTTTCTTTGCCATCATCGCTTTTTTAGTGGTGGTCTTAAAGCTTAAGCGTGATGGTAGTAGCAGTGCCCTTGGTGAAGCGTTACAGTCTATGGCTGAGGGTGCGCGCCATGCCCTACCTGTGGCAGTGGCTTGTGCTTTGGTGGGGATCATTATCGGTATCATTAACCTAACAGGTGTGGCTGCAGAGTTTGGTGGTCAGGTCATTGCTATTGGTCGTGATAATCTTTTTATTGCGCTGTTTTTGACCATGATTACGTGCTTGATCTTAGGCATGGGTATTCCGACCATTCCTAACTACATTATTACGAGCTCTTTGGCGGCGCCGATTTTATTAGAGTTAGGTGTGCCTTTAGTAGTTTCACATATGTTTGTATTCTACTTTGGGATCATGGCCGATTTAACGCCACCGGTGGCTTTAGCGTGCTTTGCTGCGGCGCCGATTGCAAGGGCTTCCGGCTTTACAATTAGCTTGCAGGCGGTACGTGTGGCGATTGCGGGTTTTGTGGTGCCGTATATGGCGGTCTATACCCCAGCGCTAATGCTACAAGAGTATACGCACTTCTACGAGGTCGTCTTTATTGTGTTTAAGGCCGCTGTAGCAATTATCATGTGGGCTGGTGGTGCTACTGGCTTTATCTTGACTCGCTTAAATGTGGTCGAGCGTATCTATGTTGTATGTACTGCCGCCTTACTCGTCTGGGCTAATGAATACTCCGATCTGCTTGGTTTTGCCTTGGCTAGTCTATTTGCAGTATGGCATCTTATTAAATATCGTCGTGATAAAGCCGCTGGTTTACTGACGGTTAAACCAAGAGAGCCCAAAGAGGAGTTTGTTTCGAGCGACATGAGCAATAACGCTTTGTCGATGATAACAACTAAAAGCTAGGCGATTTGATGTCGATTGCATCCTTAGTGGGTCAAATGGCATTGGGTGTGTGTTTACAGTTGGCTTCGGTCGCTGAGGCTGCACCTAATGCCATTCCGGTCTTTGTGCCGGTACAAGAATTTACCTTGGCATGGCAGCATAGTATTGAAAAAGTTCGTTGGGAAGAGGACTATCAGATAAAGTTTGACGACTCCGTTGAGTTGCCTTTAAAGGCGGACTTTTCTAATACTAAGGCTAGAGTCTCAAAAGAGGGTTCGCAGCCCTTGTTATTTGCAAAAGAGGCGCGTATTAAAGGTTCTGCTGCTGGCATGGAGCCACCTGAGGGGGCGGTTTTTAAACAAGGCTGGTATCACTATAAACCAGTGATTAGTGAGCATCTTGAGTTGCGTTTGACGCGTTCTGAATTCGTGCCCGATTATGAGTGGTGTGATCAGGCAGGTTGTCGCTCTCTAGCTGAAATTCTCCCAAGTGATGGTGGGGTCACTTTAATGTGGGCTTGCACAGCGCCCCAAGATGAAAATTAACAGGGCCTTTGCTTTTAAAGCCATTAAAATCCTTTAAATTCCATTAATTTCGTTTAACTTCTGTTAAGTTGCATATATTTTATCTTGTCATCTTATTTCTTAGGTGGTAGCTTGATAAGCTTTATTAGTCAGTTATCTCAAGGAAATAATGTCTTTAATTGATGATTTTGATCGCCAACATCTTTGGCACCCTTACGCCTCAATGACCGAGCCTTTGCCTGCTTATAAAGTAGCCTCAGCAGAGGGTGTTTATTTGCAACTGGCAGACGGTAGGCGATTAATTGATGGAATGTCGTCTTGGTGGTGTGTCATTCATGGTTATAACCATCCGACTTTAAATCAAGCCGCGATCGCACAAATTAATGACATGTCACATGTGATGTTTGGGGGTTTAACGCATCAGCCGGCCATTGATTTGGGTCGCGCTTTGCTTGAGATTTTACCAAAACACTTACAAAAGATTTTCTATGCTGATTCGGGCTCCGTGGCCGTTGAGGTGTCTTTAAAAATGGCCGTACAGTATTGGGCTGCCCGTGGCCAGCATCAAAAACAAAACATCATCACCACTCGCTCGGGCTACCATGGCGATACATGGAATGCTATGTCGGTATGTGATCCCACCACGGGAATGCACAGCCTTTTTGGCTCAGCATTACCGCAGCGAGTCTTTGTACCTGCACCCCAAAGTTCCTACCATGGCGAGTGGGATCCTGCCGAGATAGCGCCTTTATGCGCCGCTCTTGAGCAGCATCATGAGCATCTAGCGGCCATGATTATTGAGCCCATCGTGCAAGGAGCAGGCGGTATGCGCACTTATCACCCTAACTACTTGAAAGAGG
>JAAZGT010000280.1 GCA_012511095.1 Alcaligenaceae bacterium | reverse complement strand
TTAGAACGCTCTGGAATTACTGATGACTTGTTCGATATGATTTACAAGTTAATGGGTTTTATTCCAGGTGGTTTGGGTGTAGGTACGGTCTTTATTTGTGCCGTAATTGCAGCAATGGCTGGTGTATCCGGTGCGGCTACTGTGAGCTTGGGCTTAATTGCTCTGCCTGCCATGATTAAGCGTGGCTATGAAAAAAAGATGGTGATGGGAACCATCATGGCTGGGGGTGCCTTAGGTTTCTTAATTCCACCTAGCTTATTAATGATTATCTATGCCTTTTTATCACGAGATTCTGTAGGCAAATTATTTGTTGCGGGTATTGTGCCAGGGCTTTTATTAGCGGCTATTTATATTGTCTATATCCTAATCCGCTCTTGGATGGATCCTAAAATGGGACCTCCAGTACCTCATGATGAGCGAGTATCCATGAGTGATAAGCTTAAAGCCTTACGCCATATGTTATTGCCAGGCGTATTGGTGCTGACCGTTTTGAGCTGTATTATCTTTGGTGTGACCTCACCATCCGAGGCATCAGCCATAGGTGCAGGGGGTGCATTGCTGGTAGCAGCTCTACGTGGTCGTCTCAATATGAAAATGCTTAAAGATGTTTTATTAAGCACGACGCAATTAACAGGCATGCTCATTTGGATTGCCATTGCAGCAGTATTCTTTAGTCGCGTTTATATTGGCTTGGGTGCTGGTATGCTGGTGAGTGATTTTGTGCTTGATAGTAATATTTCACCAAAGATGATCATCTTCTTGATGCTGGTAAGCTTCTTTGTGCTCGGCATGTTTTTAGATGATTTTGCTATTGCCTTTATTACTGTGCCTATTTTTGTACCGATTGTAAATGAGCTTGGTTTTGATACGATTTGGTTTGCTATTTTATTTGTACTAAGTATGCAGACGGCGTATTTAACCCCACCATTTGGTTATAACTTATTTTATATGCGCTCAGTTGTGCCCAAAAGTATCACCATTTACGATATTTATTTGGCGGCGATGCCATTTATCTTCTTACAAACACTGGGCTTAATGATTGCGTTTTTCTTCCCAGAAATTGTGATGTGGTTGCCGAATAAGTTGTTTAATCAATAATTAATAGGTACTAATAAGTTGTTTAGAGAGGGCTGTTCAAGCTCTCTCTAGACTTTATATCAACTTGTTTTCTTAGCCTGTGACGTATTTTTTACCGTCGCATCGACTTTGACGAGGGACTCGATATCGGGCTTATTTTTAAGTGTCACAAAATTATAGAAAAACCTTAAAATAGTCTGACTAGAATTAGGTCCATACTCCGTATTAAAGGGTAATGAGGTATCACCACCAGCCCAGTCATGTGACATATTATCTACCTCAATTAATTTAACAATCGGCAAATTATCACCATAATATATCTTTTTAGTATAGGCGTTAGGGGTGCCTGTATCATGTTTGGTAATAACAGGTTTTGTATTGAGTGGTAGCTTATTTAAATACAAAGCTTGTTTGCTAAGTGCTCTGGCATTGCTAATATTGACGGCTTTGTCATTTAAGCCATGAATAATTAGGGTAGGGATATGGTGAGCCACTGGCTTAGCAAAGGTTTTCAAATAAGAAATTAGTGACTCATCACTGCCTAAATCAGTTTCGAGCATAACATCAAGGCCACTGGTGGCATTGCGTGCTTTATTAAATACTGGGCCACTATGCAAAGCCACCGCTGCAATTCTGTCAGGAAAACTAAAGGCTAAAGCCGTTGCCATACCAGAACCAGCTGACATGCCTGCAATAAAGACATTGACTGGGTCAATATCGTATTTTTTAATTGTTTGCTCTATTAGCTCCATAATGGTGTTTGCTTCTGCAAGACCAGAGTTTGGCGAGAGGTCAAACCAGCGCCAGCATTGAGCTAAGTTGTGCAGTTTGTTTTGCTGTGGATAAAGCACCACAAAGCCATAATGTTGAGCATAGAGATTCATACGAGTGCCTTGGGCAAAGACACTCGCGTTTTGATTGCAACCATGTAACATCACGACCAAACCGCGATACTTTATTTTCTCCTGACCTTCAGTAGGGCTGGGGATAAAGGTATAATAATCGAGTCTATTGACAAATTTATCTTGTTCATCTTGTGGTGCTTTAAAGACTTGTCTTTTCCACTCACCAACATCTCTAGGGTCTGGGTGTAATACTGTCATCTCAGTTGAACTGATATTAGGCAGAAAATGACTCGCAGACTCTAAAAATGCATTTTGCACTTCTAAAAAGCTATTGGCTTGCTTTAAGAAGTTCGAGATACCTGATCTAAAAGGGTTAAAAAGCATAAACTTGTCGTATTTATTGTTAACTATGTGTGGTGCTAAGACCTTGTTTTTGTTTATAAGCTAAGCATAGCAAGACCCCCATTAATAGAGCAAGTTAATCATTGTATTTGATTGTCAATCATGGAAAACGATTTTATTTTTATGAAAAAAGCTCTGCAATTAGCAGAGAAAGCGGCTTCTATGGGTGAGGTACCCATTGGTGCGGTGATTGTAGGGCCAGATAATACATTGCTAGCCGAGGGTTTTAATCAAAGTATTACTAATAATGATCCGACCGCTCATGCCGAGGTATTGGCAATTAGGCAGGCGGCCACTCAACTAAATAATTACCGTCTTAGTGACTGCACGCTCTATGTAAGCTTAGAGCCCTGTGCTATGTGTATGGGTGCTATTTTGCATAGTCGTATTAAGCGTGTTGTATTTGCTGCTAGTGACCCCAAAACAGGGGCCTGTGGTAGTGTGATTAGCTTACAATCAGAGCCACAATTAAATCATCATTGCGTAGTGAGTCAAGGTGTATTGGCCGATGAATCTGC
>JAAZGT010000279.1 GCA_012511095.1 Alcaligenaceae bacterium | reverse complement strand
TCATGATTTACCGTGTTTCTTAGCATGACATCTTTGACGACATCCTCCTCGCTAATACCTAACTCCTTAGCTTGCTCTGGAATTTGATTTTCTACTAAAGGCGTTAATACAAAGCCAGGACAAATCACATGTGAGCGTACATTATGCGCCGCGCCCTCTTTGGCTAAGACACGGTTTAAACCTAAAATACCATGTTTAGCAGTAACATAAGGAGCCTTTAATACAGAGGCCTCGTGTGAATGCGCTGAGCCCATATAAATCACGGTACCACCGCGATTATCTTTGTACATATGCTGTAACACTGCCTTAGTTGTCAAAAATGCGCCATCTAAATGAATCGCAAGCATTTTTTTCCACTGTGCATAGTCGAACTTATCAATTGACTCAATAATCTGAATCCCTGCATTAGAAATCAAGACATCAACAGCACCAAAAGCCTCAACCAAAGCCTCAACCCCTTGATTAACTTGCTCCTCGTTAGTGACATCCATCGCAATAGCCAAAGCACGACCACCTGCCGCTTTAATTTCTTCTACCACCTGAGTCGCCGCTTCTAAATTTAAGTCAGCCACACCAACTGCTGCACCCGCTGCAGCGAACTTAAGCGCCATATCACGACCTAAACCACTACCAGAGCCAGTAATTAAAGCCACCTGACCATCTAAAGAGTAATTAGCCTTTACCATCCAACATCCTCACTATAAGTTATTAAAAATATTATCTATTAGAATAAAAACAAGCTAAAAAAGAGTTAATGTAACTATCTTAGTACTGTTATCAATTTATTATCATAACTTGAATGTGCCACAATAAAATAAATCTTTAGCTATGTTATTAGTCTAACCCACCACTACATAATGAGTTGATATGACAAAAATATTCTTCGTAACCGGTGCAACGGCTGGTTTTGGTAAATCCATCAGTGAAAAGCTAATTGCCGAAGGCCATACTGTCATCGGTTGCGGTCGCCGCGCCGAGCGCCTACAAAATATGCGCGATACCTTAGGTGATAAGTTTTACCCTTTGGCCTTTGATATACAATGCAAAGAGGCTATCGCTAAAGCCATTAATGGACTACCAGTTGAGCTTAAAGCCATTGATGTCTTAGTTAATAATGCCGGCCTAGCAAAGGGCTTAGCTAATGCCCAAAACGCTAAGATAGATGATTGGGAGCAAATGGTCGACACCAATATTAAGGGCTTACTTCATGTGACCCACCATATTTTGCCAGGCATGGTTGAGCGCAACCACGGCATGATTATTAATATGGGCTCCATTGCAGGTAACTGGCCTTATCCTGGCGGTAATGTCTATGGTGGTACCAAGGCATTTGTACGCCAATTTAGTCTTAATCTGCGCGCTGACTTAGCGGGGACGAATGTCCGTGTCAGCAATATTGAGCCAGGCCTGTGCGGTGATACCGAGTTTTCCTATGTCCGCTTTACGGGCGATGAAGCCAAAGTCAAAGCCCTCTATGACAATGTTGATTTTATTAGGCCTGAAGACATTGCCAATGTGGTGTCATGGATTGCCTCTCAACCCGAGCATGTCAACATCAACTCCATTGAAATCATGCCGGTTGCACAATCTTTCTCCGCTTTAAATGTCAGTAGAAAGGCTTAAACACAAAAACCCGCTAACTCAATAAAGAATTAGCGGGCTTTGATAATTGACAGCCGTATTAATTACTGCTGCGCATCGACCTTAGGACGTAAGCGAATATGCAGCTCGCGTAACTGCTTTTCGTCTACCTCAGATGGTGCTTGTGTTAATAAACACTGAGCACGCTGAGTTTTAGGGAAAGCAATCACGTCACGAATTGATGGAGCACCCGCCATAATCGTCACTAGACGATCTAGACCAAAGGCTAAACCACCATGCGGAGGCGCACCGTAACGTAACGCATCAACTAAGAAACCAAATTTAGCTTGGATTTCCTCATCGCTAAGCTTAAGCGCTTTAAACACTTTCTTTTGAATTTCAGAACGGTGAATACGCACCGAACCACCACCGATCTCCCAGCCATTTAAGACCATATCGTAAGCTTTTGCTAGTGCTTTAGATGGGTCAGACTCAAGGAAATCCTCGTGACCATCTTTAGGACTAGTGAATGGGTGATGAGCCGCAACATAGCGTTGCTCTTCTTCGTCGTACTCGAACATTGGGAAGTCAACTACCCATAATGGCTTCCAACCCTCTTCGAATAAGCCATTTGCTTTGGCAAAGTCACTATGACCTAATTTAACACGCAATGCACCAATCGCATCGTTAACGATCTTAGCCTTGTCAGCACCGAAGAATAAGATGTCACCATCTTGGGCACCAGTGCGTTTGATAATCTCAGTTAACGCCTCATCGTGGATGTTTTTAACGATTGGAGACTGTAAGCCGTCTCGGCCTTGGGCTACGTCGTTAACCTTAATCCACGCTAAACCCTTGGCGCCGTAAATGCCAACATACTTAGTGTAGTCGTCGATGTCTTTACGAGAAAGCTCAGCACCGCCTGGTACACGTAAGGCAACTACACGGCCATTATCCATATTGGCTGGACCACTAAAGACCTTGAACTCAACGTCTTTCATTACATCGGTTAGCTCAGTAAACTCAAGCTTAACTCGTAAATCAGGCTTATCAGAGCCAAAACGCTCCATAGCCTCAGCCCACGACATCGTCGGGAATGGATTAGCTAAATCAACACCCTTAACCTCTTTGAAAATATGACGTAGCATATCCTCGAAGATCTCGCGGATTTCCTCTTCGTTTAAGAAAGAAACCTCGCAGTCAATCTGGGTAAATTCAGGTTGACGATCAGCGCGTAAGTCCTCATCTCGGAAACACTTAGTGATTTGATAGTAACGATCATAGCCCGATACCATTAACAGCTGTTTGAACAACTGAGGCGACTGCGGTAATGCAAAGAACTGACCTGGGTTAACACGTGAAGGCACTAAGTAGTCACGCGCACCCTCTGGAGTGCTCTTAGTTAACATAGGCGTTTCGATATCGATAAAGCCTAAAGAGTCTAAAAACTTACGAGACTCCATCGAGACACGATAACGAAGCATGAGATTTTTTTGCATCACATCACGACGTAAGTCAATAACACGGTGCGTCAAACGAATCGTTTCAGATAAATTATCATCATCTAACTGGAATGGAGGGGTCACCGACGGGTTTAAAATCTCAATTTCATCACAAACAATCTCGACCTCACCTGATTTAAGATCAGGATTAACCGTGCCCTCAGGACGATGACGCACAACACCCGTCACCTTTAAGCAAAACTCATTACGAATGCCCTCGGCAATCTTGAATGTTGATTCATTTTCTGGGTTACATACGACCTGGGCTAAACCCTCGCGGTCACGCAAATCGATAAAAATCACCCCACCGTGGTCACGGCGACGGTGTACCCAACCAAATAAAGTAACTGTTTGGTCTAGATGATCTAGACAAACCTGACCTGTATAGCAGGTACGTTTCATATATACTCCGAATTCGCTTAATAGCGTTATTATTAGTGTAGAACTAAAATTTAATTGACGTAGTGGCTTATTAGCTCTCTGCAGAACCGCCCGATGATGGTTTACCACCATCGCGGAAGTCAGTTACATACCAACCAGTTCCCTTTAACTCAAAGCCTGCTGCAGTCACCTGTTTCACCATGGTGTCTTTATCACAAGACTCACAATGGGTTAATGGTGGATCAGACATTTTTTGCAGAAGCTCTTTTTCTAAACCACAATTCTCGCAACGATATACGTAAATAGGCACAATAAACTCTCTAACAGCAATCGCCAAAAAAGGAAGATAAAGGGCTATATTTTAGCCCTTTTTCCCCCTATACGTAGCGCTTTAGCAGCTAGATTTATAATAAGATGAACATCGTCACTGCAACTAAGGTTGGAGCTAGAGCTGCTAGTAATAAGTATTGCGGTGCAATGGCCTTGTTAGGGAAGTGGCGACGTAGCAACGAGAAACCCGCCGGGTTAGGCGCGTTAGCAATAACCGTCAAACCACCACCAGTCACGGCACCAGCAACTAGCATATAACGCCACTCTGGACTTGTGCCCTCAACTAGCGAGCCTAAATACGTTAGTGCCGCATTATCAGTAATACCAGTTAGCGCTGTCGAACCAATAAAGAGCACCATCGGCTCCAAACCAGCGAGCAGATCTTGTAACCACCATTGTTGCATACCACCTAAAATCAATAGACCCGCTAAGAAGAAACCAACCATCAGGCCCTCTTTAATTAATAAAGGGTTTTGGTAACGGTTATAAGCAGTACAGTAACCAATGAATAACATCAGCATACCCATAAAAATATGGGGGTGATGTGAGAAAAACACAACGCCAAATAAGAATAGGCAATGCACCACAATCACACTAGCTGGCACCACCTCGGCACGCTCAGCTGCATCACCACGCTCGATACGCGTTTCTCTACGAATAGGTACTCGTGCCGTGCGAACGATCTCACGACGACAAATAAAGGTAATTGCAGCCGCATTAATAAAGACAGCAATGGCAGCCTTCCAACCAAAGTTAGTTAACATAAATAAGCTATCCCAACCAAAGGTATTGGCCACAATTAACACTGGTGGCGCAGCAAAAGCAGTTAACACACCACCAATAGAAATATTAACAAAGAGTACACCTAAGGCTAAGTATTTATATTTAACACTCTGCGCGCGGCTGAAATAACCCTCTTGTAGCATCAAAGCGGCTAAGGTCATCGCTGCTGGCTCAGTAATTAATGAACCCGCTAAAGGCACTAAGCTCAAGGTAATAAAGAACTGCGCAACCTCAGTCTGCAATGGCAATACTCTGGCCAAATAACGCACAATACGCTGAACTAAATCAAGAATTGGTCGGCTAGCAGCAATCACCATAATTGCGAAAACAAATAATGGCTCAGTAAAATTACGACCATCCATATATTTAACAGCCGCATCAATGCCGCCTGTGGCTGCCATAAAGACTAAAAATATGGTGGCCCAAAAACCAAATACACCCTCAACCTCGGCTAATAGGTGCCAAAGACCTTGGTGCGGACCAGGCCTATTTGCAATTCTCGCAAACATAGGCACTGAAAAGGTATGAATAATAGCAAGCGCAAATAATACGGTCGCTAATAACTCAACTGAGGTTGGCATACTAAATGCTCCAGAAATAAAAAATCACTAAAACGTATTAAATGTAATTATACATTTCAATTTAAGAGATTGATTTTAAACTAGTTAGAGAAAATTAGCACCCATGGCACTTGAAAAAAGTATCTACAAAATAATAAAGGGCCTATTTTTAGGCCCTCTAACAGTATTGATCTTTAGATAATAAGTACTAAGTTAAAAAACTTTAACTGGTTGAATAGCAGCATCTTTAATTAAATACTGTAATTCATCAGCAATTTCATAACCTGCTATTGCAGTACCATTTAATGCATAGGCACCTACACGTTCACCAACACTTGAAGGCTGTGTATCACTCGTTGCGGTTAGGCTATAACCCTCAAAAATGAATAATGGAATAACCTCTTCGAGCTTTTGTAAATACAGTGCATCGCCATTGCGCTCGCGACGTCCCCTAGGAACTACTGGAAATCCAAAACTATCACTACGCCTAAAATGTTTTTTGAATGGATAAAGGCGATCGCCCGAACGATGTAATAAAACAAAACGTTTATCGATATTATTTTTTCTAGTCACTACCCCCTCCCGAAAAGCATGACCATAGCTAATTTATTGTATGAAAGATGAGTTTTTAACCGACCACATCACCTTAGTCAATACAGTGAAATACGTACAAATAACATAGCTCTTAGAATTCAAATCCTAAGCTGTTATCTATGTAGTTTTGTGTATTGTGTTAATGAGATTCAACATGCAAAATTATACTTAATTGAGACAAGTCTAATTCAATAGATAACTAAAAATATAGTATTAAAAACAAATATGAGGATTTAAATTATGACTAAAAAATCTATCCTAGTTGGCGCTTATGGTCAAATTATCTTAAAGGAGGAATTACTCAAGCATTTAAAGGTAAAACCTGGTGAGGAGCTCAGTTACAAGCTACTACCAGGTAATAAATTACTACTAGAAGGTGTGGCTGATGTGCAAAAAAGACAGCAAGGCAAGCACAAATGCAATTCAAGTGTGTTTGAGTTAGCGGATTTATCAGTTAAAGAGATATTTTATTATCCTAATAATTATAAAAATTTGAATAAAAATCTACTACATTAAGGTTTCAAAAGCTTTATACGATCACTAAGTAACTCTGCACTTATCTCACCCACATGTTGAGCTTTTAATTGGTTCTTTGAGAAAAACAGGGTTACTGGTGTACCCAAGGTTTCATAAAACTGCGGGATCGATTGTGTAGGATCCAACAAAACAAGATCTTGCATCTCTAGTGATTCATTTTGTAAGTAGTTATTTACCACTTGATCTGACTCACCCTGATTAACAAAATAAAATTTTATGTCAGGGTAGTCTTTTACTGCTTGTTCGAGCATCGGCATTTCTCGACGACATGGACCACACCAACTCGCCCAAATATTGATCACGACATTATCATTCGTATAATCTGATAAATTAATAGTCTCGTTGTTAAGCGTTTCTAAACTAATATTAGGCAAGCTTTCAGCAGCAGGTTTTGATATTTGGCTAAATATTAATAAGATAATACTACCAACAACAGCCAATGTTACTCCAGCAATGGCGCGATGTTGCCAGGTTTTTAAGAAGAATATACTTAATACTGCAGCAACAATGGCCCAACTCAGTTCAAAACCACCCTGCCATATGTACAAGATGCGTAATGGCTCCAATTGATAGGTCTCCCAATGACGGAACACAAAGCCTAGCCTTGCGCCTATAAACGCCATCACAGCCACCACACCCACCCAAGAATCAAAACGTGGGTCTACTCTACGTTTAAGCAATGAGCCTATTAGCATTAATAATATGAGACCAATAAGACTAGCAAAGACCATTGGCGGTAAAAGAAAAGGACCTATAACCATAACAACGATATTATTTAAGTATTGAATTAGGCTATAGTGTAGCAGTGAGTTCAGTGAAAAATAGATAATTCACTGCGCTGTTTCATAC
>JAAZGT010000278.1 GCA_012511095.1 Alcaligenaceae bacterium | reverse complement strand
TGGCGGAAGCTGTGAGATTCGAACTCACGGAGGGCTATTAACCCTCGCCGGTTTTCAAGACCGGTGCATTCAACCACTCTGCCAAGCTTCCAGTCTTGGTGCACTCGGCCGGAATCGAACCGGCACGGACGCAATGTCCGAGAGATTTTAAGTCTCTTGTGTCTACCTATTTCACCACGAGTGCTTTTTTGTGTTTTAACTCGCTGCGTTGTATGCAACGTGTTAAGTTCATTACTATAGCAAGCAATTTATGCCTTGTCTAGTGATTTATGCATTTATGTGGCTTTGTTGCATAAATATGACATTTTTGTTTCAAAATCACTACAAATAGTGATTATTTTGACAAAAAACGCATTGCCTCATCAATATCTGACATTTTCAAACCAAACATACGACCGCCCATGAGCTCATGGATTAATTTAGTCGAATGATAGTATTGCCAATGTCCCTGCGGTACAGGGTTTAACCAAATTGATTTGGGCCAATGGGCCACTGCTCGCCTTAACCATACGCCACCAGCCTCTTTATTGTAATGCTCTACCGAACCACCTGGTTGAATAATCTCATAGGGGCTCATAGCAGCGTCACCAACAAAGATTAAACGCCAATCATCATTATAAGTACGAAGTAAATCCCACGTGCTTTTATAGACTCGTTGACCTCTTTCGTAGCGCCATACCCTCTCATAAAGGCAATTATGGAAATAATACGCCTCTAAGTTTTTAAACTCGGTGCGTGCAGCTGAAAAGAGCTCCTCGACAATGGCAATATGGTCATCCATGCTACCACCTGAATCAAGTAACATCAACACCTTTACCGTATTGTGACGTTCGGGCACCATCTGCAAATCTAAATAACCCGCATTTTTGGCAGTACCACGAATGGTACCCTCGAGATCGAGCACCTCAGCAGCCCCCTCTCGAGCAAAGCGACGTAAACGGCGCAGCGCCATCTTAAAGTTACGTGTACCAAGCTCCTGACTGCTATCGTATTCGCGGAAATTACGCTCTTCCCACACCTTAACGGCAGTGCGATGACCCGCTGATGGCCCGCCTACACGAATACCCTCAGGGTGATAGCCACTGTGACCAAAAGGCGAAGTACCACCTGTACCGATCCATTTGCTACCGCCAGCATGGCGTTCTTTTTGCTCTTCGAGCCTTTCCTTAAGAAGCTCCATGAGCTTATCCCAACCATGTTTTTCAATGGCTGCTTTTTGCTCTTCAGTCAGGTTCTTTTTAAAATCGGCTACTAACCAATGCTCTGGAATTTCCCTATACTGCTCAATAATAGGTTCGGCTTTTTGCACAAAAGCTGCAAAGGCTTGATCATAACGGTCGAAATGACTTTCATCTTTTACCATCGTCATGCGTGCTGTACGATAAAAATCATCTAAGGTTGGCATCATAATCGGACGACGCAAGACCTCAATCAAGGTCAACAACTCATTGATTGATACTGGTATACCGTATTGCCTTAAAAGGTAAAAGAAGTTGATGAGCATAATTAACGTCTACCTAAACCACCCACCATTGAGGATAAGCGCTCAACAAGGGACATATCTTGTTCGTTTTTAATTAAGGCACCAGCCAGTTGTAAATCGCCCTCCGCAACACGCTCAGCGGAAATGTTTGAGGCGCTTAATAAAGCCAACCAATCTAAAAACTCAGAGGTTGAAGGCTTTTTCTTTAAACCTGGGATATCACGCAGCTCAAAGAAACGTAACATGGCACTATTAACCAATTCCTCATCCATCGTTGGATAATGTACCCCAACAATTTGTCGAAGTGTCGCCTGATCTGGGAACTCAATGTAGTGGAAGAAACAACGACGTAAGAAAGCGTCAGGTAAATCCTTTTCGTTATTAGAAGTGATAATAACTAATGGGCGGTGCTTAGCTTTAATGGTTTGAGCAGTTTCATAAACATGGAACTCCATTTGATCTAGCTCACGTAATAAGTCATTAGGAAATTCAATATCTGCTTTATCGATCTCATCGATCAATACAACCGCTGGTGACTCAGATTCAAAAGCTTGCCACAACACACCTGGACGAATGTAATTAGCAATATCCTTAACGCGCTCATCACCCAATTGTGAGTCGCGCAAACGAGATACCGCATCATATTCATATAAACCCTGTTGGGCCTTGGTGGTTGATTTAATATGCCACTGCAGTAATGGGCGCTCCAAAAATTTAGCCACCTCCTCTGCCAACATCGTTTTACCTGTGCCTGGCTCACCCTTAATTAATAAAGGGCGTTGTAGACTAAGTGCAGCATTTACGGCTAAACGCAACTCATCGGTAGCGATATAACTGTCCGTACTTTGAAAAGATTGCTCCAATTTCATGTGTATTTCCTATAACTAATGCGTGTTAACTCGTTGTTTTAAAAGCTCAATATACATTTGCTGATCAAGTGGCCCCTGATTGCGTTGCGCTTGCCAGATAACTTGACCCAAGCACTCCATAATTTCATGATGTGCCTCATGCTCGCCAATTTTGGCGCGTAGATGCTCAAACACCTCGCGAATGCCATGAGGGTTATTAATAGCGATCTGCTCCTCTATGGCAATATGCATTGAGAGATGTAAAAAAGGATTGGTCTGCCCCTCGGCTACCGTGAAGTCCTTGCTCTTGGCCTCAGGATTATCCATGATGGCATGATATTCGGGGTGCTCAAGGATCCAGCCGAGCGCTATTTTTTCCATGTCGGTGAGAGCGACATTTTGTTTATATTTTTGCCAAGTTTGAATAAAAAACTCTCGAACTTGCTCACGTGTAGGATTGAAAATTGCCATAGGAATAATTTATTCTATATATAGTTGAGATTAACAGTAATTTCAGTAATAATAGGGTACACTAAACCAGTCTTATATAAGACTAGATAATAAGAAGTATATAACAGAGTCAAATCAACCTAGGCAGAGCAACGTTGCTTCAACTTATTAACAGTTTTTGTCAGATGTTGTTTTGTCTTTTATGTTAACGATTATTTAACTAGTCTGTTCATTGCAAACCAGTTATGGAGAAAAGCATGTCTTACCAACACATCAAAGTGCCGGCAAACGGCGAAAAAATAACTGTCAATGCGGATCATACCTTAAACGTTCCTAACAATCCGATTATCCCTTTCATCGAGGGTGATGGTATCGGTGTTGATGTTAGCCCGGTAATGATCAAAGTTATTGACGCTGCTGTTGAAAAGTCATACGGTGGTGAGCGTAAAATTCACTGGATGGAAGTATACGCTGGAGAAAAATCTACTCAGGTATATGGCCCTGACGTTTGGTTACCAGACGAAACTCTTGACGCCGTCAAAGAATACGTTGTTTCAATTAAAGGTCCTTTAACTACACCTGTTGGTGGCGGTATTCGCTCACTTAACGTTGCTCTACGTCAGCAATTAGATTTATATCTATGCTTACGTCCAATTCAGTACTTCGAAGGTGTTCCTTCTCCTGTTAAAGAGCCAGAAAAAACCAACATGGTTATCTTCCGTGAAAACTCAGAAGATATCTACGCTGGTATCGAGTTCGAAGCTGAAACTGACGACGCTAAAAAATTAATCAAATTCCTCCAAGAGGAATTAGGCGTTAAGCAAATCCGTTTCCCAGAAACTTCTGGTATCGGTATTAAGCCTGTATCTAAAGAAGGTACTAAGCGCTTAGTTCGTCAAGCGATCCAGTACGCAATCGATAACGACCTACCTAACGTTACTCTAGTACACAAAGGTAACATCATGAAGTTCACTGAGGGTGGCTTCCGTGACTGGGGTTACGAGTTAGCTCGCGAGGAGTTCGGTGCTGAGCTTATCGATGGCGGTCCATGGTGCTCTTTCAAGAACCCTAAGACTGGCAACGAGATCATCGTTAAAGACAACATCGCTGATGCTTTCTTACAGCAGATCTTATTACGTCCTGAAGAGTACTCAGTAATTGCTACTCTTAACCTAAACGGTGACTACATTTCTGACGCTTTAGCTGCTCAGGTTGGTGGTATCGGTATTGCTCCAGGTGCTAACCTTTCTGACACGGTAGCTATGTTCGAAGCGACTCACGGTACTGCACCTAAGTACGCTGGCAAAGACATGGTTAACCCAGGCTCAGTTATTCTATCAGCTGAAATGATGTTACGTCACATGGGTTGGACTGAAGCTGCTGACCTAGTTATCTCTGCTATGGGCGGTGCAATTAAGTCTAAGAAAGTTACTTATGACTTCGCTCGTGCTCTAGATGGCGCTACTCAAGTTAGCTGCTCTGAGTTCGGTCAGGTTATGATCGACCACATGTAATTAATTAAGCTACTTTGTAGTTTTTAATTTTTACAGAATAAACCGAGTTGAGGGCTTAGGCTTTTAACTCGGTTTTTTTGTATCTACAAGAAAAAAACAACAATCAACCGATACCCCAGGGTTTTAACAAAGCTATTTTAAATTTTTTGTGCACCGCAGTAGAGATTAGTACTAATAGGCGATGCCGCGATTTTGGCCTACTATCATAGTATTTACATAATAGTGTTCACACACTCTAAACCTTTTATTAATAACACCTTATGTCTATTAACACCCTACCCGACCATTGCAAAGCCGATCCAGAGATCTTAGATAAATCTCACGAAATCGCCGAAACCATTTTGCGTGGCTTTAACAAGCACTATCGCATTTTTAGATCGTTCTCATCGCGAGCTAAAGAGGCTTTTGAGGCACAAGACTGGCAACAAATACAAGATTTAGTGGCTGAGCGTATTCAGGTTTACGATAAACGTGTAGTCGAAACCATTGAAGAGCTTAGAGAAAATTACTGTGAGGTAATTTTAAATGAAAACACTTGGCGCTTTACCAAAACCGCCTATATTGCTCTCTTAGTCAATCACCATCAGCCTGAGCTGGCCGAGACCTTCTTTAACTCAGTGTCGACTAAGTTATTAGACAAATCGTATTATCGCAATCAATTTATTTTCGTTAAGCCAGCAGCCGCAACAGAGTACATTGACTCTGATCGAGGTACTTTCAAAACCTTTTATCCTGTTGAAAATGATCTGCATAGCAGCTTTTCAAAGGTATTAGATTTCTACGAATGGGCCGTGCCATTTGCTGATAAAGAGCGCGATGTCAATAATATTCACGATGCACTTATACAGCATGTGGGCGAGGGTTATTTACTTAATGAGCTCAACTTACATATTCAAGTATTGCAATCACCCTTTTACCGCAACAAAAGCGCATATATTATGGGCCAGGTGATTAATGGCCACGCCCGCCACCCCTTTGCCATTGCCGTAAAACACGACAAAGATGGCAAACTTGAAGTTGATGCAGCCTTATTTAACCCGCAACACATCTCGGTGCTATTCTCTTTTGCACGCGCTTATTTCCTTGTCTCAATGGACGTGCCTTCGGGTTATGTTAATTTCTTGCTACAGCTTATGCCAATGCGCAATAAGACGGATATGTACGCCATGCTTGGTTTACATAAGCAAAGTAAAAATATTTTCTGGCGTGAGTTCTTACAGCATCTACATTATTCCGAGGATCAGTTTATTTTAGCCCCTGGTATTAAGGGTTTAGTGATGAGTGTATTTACACTACCATCCTTCCCTTATGTGTTTAAAGTAATTAAAGATAAGTTTGGTCCCAATAAAGACTTTGACCAAGATTATGTACGTGCCAAATACCTTTTAGTGAAAAAACATGACCGTGTGGGCCGTATGGCTGATACCTTAGAGTACTCTAATGTGGCAATTCCACGTCACCGTTGCAGCGAAGAGATGCTTGAGGAGTTACGTGAACTAGCACCCTCTCAACTCGAAGAGACTGATGACTTCGTTGTTGTTAAGCACTGCTATGTTGAGCGTCGCTTAAAGCCTCTTAATATGTATCTACTTGATGCCACTGACGAGGAAAAAGAAAATATTATTATCGACTACGGCAATGCGCTTAAAGAGCTTGCTTCAGCAAATATTTTCCCTGGCGATATGCTCTTTAAGAACTTCGGTTTGACACGTTTTGGCCGTGTGATCTTCTATGACTATGACGAGATCGAGTACATGACCGACTGTAACTTCAGAGAAATCCCACCAGCCCCCTACCCAGAATTAGAGATGTCAGGCGAGGTTTGGTA
>JAAZGT010000277.1 GCA_012511095.1 Alcaligenaceae bacterium | reverse complement strand
GGTGGTCGTGTAAAAGACTTACCTGGTGTTCGTTATCACATCGTTCGCGGTGCGTTAGACTTGCAAGGTGTTAAGGATCGTAAACAAGCTCGTTCTAAATACGGTGCTAAGCGTCCTAAATAAGGTGTATAGCTTTTTTGCTAAATAACCAACGTTCCAACCTAGCGATAGGTATTTGCTTCCTACCCATGGGTGGTAAGCGTGCAGCCGCAGCTGCTGGAGATTTTTTCTGCGGATGTAAGGGGCTGTTCTCTCAATAGGCAGCCGTGGCTACGTAAGTAGTTCAACTGAATTTGACACATTATAGGAAGTAATAACATGCCTCGTCGTCGTGAAGTACCTAAACGCGAGATCCTACCTGACGCAAAATACGGTAGTGTTGATCTTGCCAAATTTATGAATATTATTATGCTTTCCGGTAAAAAAGCCGTTGCAGAGCGTATCGTATATGGTGCTTTCAGCCACATTGAAAGCACAACCGGCAAAGAGCCGTTAGAAGTGTTTAACACTGCTATTAACAACGTTAAGCCTGTAGTTGAAGTTAAGAGCCGCCGTGTGGGTGGTGCTAACTACCAGGTACCTGTTGAAGTTCGCCCAGTTCGTCGTATGGCATTGGCTATGCGCTGGGTTCGTGAAGCAGCCAAAAAGCGTGGCGAAAAATCAATGGATTTACGCCTGGCTGGCGAGTTGCTAGATGCGGCCGAGGGCCGTGGTGGCGCTATGAGAAAACGCGAAGAAATTCACAGAATGGCAGATGCTAACAAAGCATTCTCCCATTTCCGCTGGTAATTTAAGGACTCAAAAATGGCCCGTAAAACCCCAATTGAAAGATATCGTAACATCGGTATTTCTGCACACATTGACGCAGGTAAGACGACGACTTCAGAGCGTATTCTTTTCTATACCGGTATTAACCACAAACTAGGTGAGACCCACGAAGGTTCAGCTACCATGGACTGGATGGAGCAAGAGCAAGAGCGTGGTATTACCATTACATCAGCTGCTACCACTGCATTCTGGAGCGGCATGGCTGGTCAGTTCCCTGAGCATCGCGTTAACGTAATTGACACCCCAGGACACGTTGACTTCACGATTGAAGTTGAGCGTTCTATGCGTGTACTTGACGGTGCTTGCATGGTTTACTGTGCAGTAGGTGGTGTACAGCCTCAATCTGAGACTGTATGGCGTCAAGCTAACAAGTACCAAGTGCCTCGTTTAGCCTTCGTTAACAAAATGGACCGTACTGGTGCCAATTTCTTAAAAGTATACGATCAATTAAAAAATCGTTTACGTGCACATCCAGTACCTATCGTTCTACCTATCGGCTCCGAAGATGACTTCGTAGGTGTTGTTGATTTAATCAAAATGAAATCAATCATCTGGGACGAAGCTAGCCACGGTGTTAAATTCGAATACGGTGATATCCCTGCTGACTTACAAGCTGAAGCCGAAAAGTGGCGCGAGCACATGGTTGAAGCTGCTGCTGAAGCCAACGAAGAGCTTATGGAAAAATACCTCGAAGAGGGTGAGTTAAGCGAAGAAGACATCGTTAAGGGTTTACGCATTCGTACTATCGATTGTGAAATCCAGCCGATGCTTTGTGGTTCAGCCTTTAAAAACAAAGGTGTACAGCGCATGCTTGACGCTGTAATCGAGTTCTTACCAGCTCCTACTGAGATTCCTCCTGTACAAGGTGAGGATGACCAAGGTAACGCCATTACTCGTAAAGCAGATGACAAAGAGTCAATGTCTGCTCTAGCGTTCAAACTAATGTCTGACCCATTCGTTGGTCAGTTAACATTCGTACGCGTTTACTCAGGTATTATTAACTCGGGTGATACTGTTTATAACCCTGTTAAAGGTAAGCGTGAGCGTATCGGTCGTATTCTTCAGATGCACGCTAACAATCGTGAAGAAATTAAAGAGATTGTTGCTGGTGACATTGCCGCCGTTGTTGGTCTAAAAGACGTTACTACCGGTGAGACTTTATGTGATATTAACAATCACATTATTTTAGAGCGCATGGAGTTCCCTGAGCCTGTAATTTCTCTAGCGGTTGAGCCTAAGTCTAAAGCTGACCAAGAGAAAATGGGTGTTGCTCTATCTCGTTTAGCTCAAGAAGACCCTTCATTCCGTGTTTCTTCTGACGAAGAATCTGGTCAAACCATTATCTCTGGTATGGGTGAGTTACACCTAGAGGTACTAGTTGACCGTATGAAGCGTGAGTTCAACGTTGAAGCTAATATCGGTAAACCACAAGTTGCTTACCGCGAAACAATTCGCAAGGTATGTGAAGAGGTTGAGGGTAAATTCGTTAGACAGTCTGGTGGTCGCGGTCAGTACGGTCACGTTGTTCTTAAGCTTGAGCCTATGGAGCAAGGTGGCGGTTACGAGTTCGTAGACGAAATTAAGGGTGGTGTTGTACCACGTGAGTTCATCCCAGCGGTTGACAAGGGTATTCAGGAAACGCTTCCTGCCGGTATTTTAGCTGGTTACCCTGTAGTTGACGTTAAGGTTACTCTATTCTTCGGTTCTTACCACGATGTTGACTCTAACGAGAACGCGTTCCGTATGGCTGCATCTATGGCATTCAAAGATGGTATGCGCAAAGCAGACCCAGTATTATTAGAGCCTGCGATGTCGGTTGAAGTTGAAACTCCTGAAGAATATGCTGGTACCGTTATGGGTGACTTATCATCACGTCGCGGTATTGTTCAGGGTATGGATGACATGGCTGGTGGTGGTAAACTGATTAGAGCTGAAGTTCCTTTAGCTGAGATGTTCGGTTACGCTACTGACCTACGTTCATTAACTCAAGGTCGCGCAACATACTCAATGGAGTTCAAACACTACACTGAAGCTCCTAAAAACGTAGCAGATGAAGTTATTGCTTCTCGTGCTTAGTTAATGTTGCTAAAATATTGCATCGGTGCATCATTTAATACCGATGCAGTATTAAACATTATTTTTAAAAAATTATTGATTGGAATTAAATTATTATGGCAAAAGGTAAGTTCGAACGTACCAAACCGCACGTAAACGTTGGTACTATTGGTCACGTTGACCACGGTAAAACCACTTTAACTGCAGCAATCTGTACTGTACTAGCAAAAGAGTACGGTGGTG
>JAAZGT010000276.1 GCA_012511095.1 Alcaligenaceae bacterium | reverse complement strand
GTGTACCCCAGTGCAATCAACATCAACTGAGTTAGCGTCGGACCTTTGCGAAGATATGGTGTTTGCAGCCTAAACGCAGCATCTAACTCATCTTAATTAATCATTTAAAAATTATTATTCTTTAGTAGTACTAAGGAAGGGGAATATTATGTCTTCTCGTCGCGAGTTTTTGAAATTAGCTTCATTGTTTACAGCGGCTGGTGCAATGCCTTTATTACAAAAAGCTGCTTTTGCTAATGCCGATCCTAATGCACCTTTGCGTATTGGTTACTTACCAATTACTGATGCCACGCCTTTATTAGTGGCTCATGCTAATGGTTTTTTTGAGGAAGAGGGCGTTAAGGCAGAAAAGCCAGTGATGTTCCGTAGTTGGGCCCAATTGGTAGAGGCTTTCTTAGCGGGCCAGGTAAATATCATACACCTATTATCACCAATGACAGTTTGGGCGCGTTTTGCCAGTGATGCACCAGTTAAAAATGTGATGTGGAATCACTTAGCAGGTTCAGCGATTACCGTATCACTAGATATTGATAAGCCAGAGGAATTAGGTGGCAAGACAGTCGCTATTCCATTCTGGTACTCAATTCATAATATTTTATTGCAACACGTATTGCGCGAGCATGGTTTAAAAATCACTGAAGAAGAACCAGCGGCGGATGAGGTCAAACTCATTGTGATGGCACCAGCTGATATGGTGGCGGCCTTAGCTGCGAAGAGCATTTCAGGTTTTGTGGTGGCTGAGCCATTTAATGCGGCAGCTGAGTTAAATGGTGTGGGTCGTATTTTACGTTTTAGTGGTGATGTGTGGCGTGAACATGCGTGCTGCGTCACTTTAATGCGTGATGAAGATATTTTGCAACGCCCAGAATGGGTCCAAAAAACGGTCAATGCCTTAGTTCGTGCTCAGGCGTGGACTTTGGATAATCGTGAAGAAACGGCGCAATTATTGTCACGTAGAGCAAAAAATCGCTATACACCGCATGATGAAAAAGCACTGCTTAAAGTCTTGGCACCTGATGCTAAAGACGGGCAAGACTACATTGCGAGTGGTGCGATTAAGCACTCAGATTGGCATCAACAACGTATTGATTTTCAGCCATACCCTTATGAGTCGTATTATGTCGAGTTAATTAAGTTACTTAAGGAGACTTATATTGCTGGTAATCATAACTTCTTAGATACCTTAGATCCAATAAAAGCATCGACTGATTTGGTTGATAGTAGCTTTGTACGTAAGGCCTTAGCCGATCCAGAATTACAGGCGAAGTTTAAAATTTCAGCTGACTTTAAACGCGAGGAGCAGATCGCTGTTTAATATGGAAAAGAAATTACAGCGTTTTTATTATCCGCTTATTGGCCTAGTTGCATTACTCGTTTTTTGGCAAATCGCAGTCTATTTGCTAAAAGACTCAGTGCCTATTGCAACGAACTTAGCGCCAATCCCTACAGCCTATAGCTTGTGGGATTTGCTCAGTAGTGGTGAGATTTTTCCTCATATTGTTGCAAGTCTTATCCGCGTTGCGGTAGGCTTGGGTGTTGCTCTCTTGATTGCTGTACCTATCGGCTTGGTTTTAGGTTTGTCTAAACGCGCTGAAATGCTTTGTGGTTTTAGCTTTCAGTTAATAAGAATGGTTTCACCACTGGCTTGGATGCCGATTGCGGTGATGATTTTCGGGGTGGGCAATGCACCTGTTTTCTTCCTCTTAATCGTAGCGTCGATATGGCCAATTATGTTGAATACCTCGGTGGGTGTGCGTCAGATTGCGCCTTCATTGATTGAGCTTGGTCATTCATTAACTGCTACTACTGGAGAAATGCTGCGTCATATTATTTTGCCAGCTATTGT
>JAAZGT010000275.1 GCA_012511095.1 Alcaligenaceae bacterium | reverse complement strand
TGGGAGTCTTCACTTAAAGTCATTGCGCTAGAACAGTAATAGTAGCCCTTCGTGTTATTATTACACTTTGATTTTTATAAGATTATTTTTTAACCCGATGTATTGTTGGTCACCTTATTTTTATAGGGTGGCCTTATAAGTAGAGAATCATATGCTCCCTGAGCTCCAACAAGAATTAACTCAAATACTTCAAGAAATTACCGATAAACTTGTACCTGACAATCAGGCACAAGTTAGACTTGAGCGTCCTAAACAAGCCGAGCACGGCGATATTGCAACTAATATTGCGATGCAATTAGCACGACCTGCTAAACGCAATCCTCGCGAATTAGCTCAAGAAATTTGTGATGCCATCACCAAACACCCTGCTGCCGAATCATTTTTAGCTACTGCTGAAATTGCTGGTCCTGGCTTTATTAACTTTAGACTCAAGCCAGACACCTTTTGGGCTGTGATCAAAAAGATCGAAGAAGAAAAAGAGCTTTATGGTCATTCCAAAAACCAAGAAGGTCAAAAAGTCATTGTTGAATTCGTATCAGCTAACCCAACGGGCCCACTACACGTAGGTCACGCCCGTCAAGCAGCCTTAGGCGATTGTATTTGTCGTTTATTTACGGCTAATGGCGCTGATGTACATCGCGAATTCTATTACAACGATGCAGGTAACCAGATCAATGCTTTAGCGTTGAGTGTGCAAGCACGCGCTAAAGGCATCGATCCTGATGACGAAAACTATCCAGAAGATGGCTATCGTGGTGACTATATCGTAGACATTGCCAATGATTTCATCGCGAAAAAAACCACGAATGCTGATGGTCAAGACGTCACAGCAACTGGCGATGTGGATAACTTAGACGATATCCGTCGTTTTGCAGTAGCCTATTTACGTCGTGAACAAGACCTTGATTTACAAGCCTTTAACTTGCTCTTCGACGAGTATTACTTAGAAAGCTCGCTATACACTGATGGCAAGGTTGAGCAAACTGTTAAGACCTTAACTGATAACGGTTTTGTTTATGAAAAAGACGGTGCTCTTTGGTTGAAAACGACCGAACTAGGCACTGGTGACGACAAGGACCGCGTAATGCGTAAGAGCGATGGTTCTTATACTTACTTCCTCCCTGACGTTGCTTATCATCGCGCTAAGTGGGATCGTGGCTATAAACAAGCCATTAATATTCAAGGTAGTGACCACCACGGTACCGTTGCTCGTGTTCGAGCAGGTATTCAAGGCCTAAAGCTTGGAATTCCTAAGGGTTACCCAGACTACATCCTTCACAAAATGGTACGCGTGATGCGCGGTGGCGAAGAGGTTAAGATCTCTAAGCGCGCTGGTAGCTACGTAACCATGCGCGATTTAATTGATTGGGTGGGTCAAGACGCTGTACGCTTCTTCTTAATTCAACGTCGTGCAGACACTGAGTTCACTTTCGATATTGATTTAGCGCTTTCTAAAAACGAAGAAAACCCCGTTTTCTACGTACAATACGCCCATGCGCGCATTTGTAAGCTATTACGTGACAGCGCTGACTTAACACCTCGTTTAGATCAGGCTAACACCAGCTTATTAACCGCACCAAGTGAAATCAATCTTTTAAAACGCCTATCTGAGCTACCTAATCTGATTGAGCTAGCTGCACGTGAATTATCACCACACCACGTTGTGTTCTGGTTAATTGATTGTGCTGCTGATTTCCACTCTTGGTATAACGCCGAGCGCATTATGGTAGACGATCAGGACCTAAGGCTTGCTCGCTTAAGCCTTGCTAATGCAACCCGCCAAGTCATTGCCAATGGCTTAGACTTATTGGGTGTTAGCGCTCCTGAGCAGATGTAATTTAAATTGAGTTAGTAAAAAATTATGGCAACAGCCCGCAAACGTACCACCAAAAGAACAACCGCATCACGTAGTCGTTCTCCCGCTAAATCAGGACGCAGTAACGCCTCTTTTTTAGCCATGGGCATACTTGCGGGTCTGACCATTGCCATTCTTTTTTATACCGTCTTAATTCGCCAAGATGCCAACTTAACAAAGGGGGGCGGTGGTCCACAATATGCTCATACGCCTAGTCAGCAGAACATCTTAACTCCCCTTCCTCCAAGACCTCAGCACACAGTCACGCCCACAACTCGGAGC
>JAAZGT010000003.1 GCA_012511095.1 Alcaligenaceae bacterium | reverse complement strand
TTTTTGAAGCCGGCTATTGACTGGCCAAAAAATGATGGCAAAAATTACCGCCCAAAATATTGAACCGAACCAAGGCAATATAGTGGCTATAAAGCCGATGGTTACAAAAACCAGTAACACGACAAAAAAGCTAAGATTGGCTTTTGATGTAGACATCGTATCTCCTAGAATTTATCTAGCATTGAATCGCTTATTATAAAGGTTTATTATGGCTTAGGTAATAAGCAGGATTTTCAAAATCATAATCTTAAACACGAATCATTATACTGATGTTTGCCTTTGCGATTTTGTGTCAAATAAAAACATTAAGTCATTATAGTAATTAGGTTTTTTATGTATGTTTAGACACGCGATTGTATTTAAAGTCAATAATGTCTTATTAAAATTGATAACTGTGCTGACGGTCGGTGTATTGTTAACAGCTTGTGCTAGTAACCGAACCCCACCTGCACAGCCTGATAATATCTGTGCAATTTTTAATGAAAAGCCTGATTGGCACCGTGCTGCCCTAAAGAGCGAAAACAAATGGCGCGTGCCACCTCAAATTTTAATGGCTATCATTTATCAAGAGTCTGGTTTCAAGCATGACGCACGACCACCTAGACGTTGGCTTTTGGGGGTTATTCCAAGAGGTAGGGCGAGTTCTGCCTATGGTTATCCTCAAGCCAAAGATGAGGTTTGGAGCGATTATAAGCGTGAAAACAGCTCTTTTGCGAGTCGTTCTAATATGGCGGATGCACTAGATTTTGTGGGTTGGTACTCTGATAAGTCGCAACGTGTTAATGGCGTATCCAAATGGGATGCTTATAATTTGTATTTAAATTACCACGAGGGTTGGACTGGTTTTAGTCGCCAAACTTATCGTGATAAGGGTTGGCTATTGAGGGTCGCCAATGCGGTACAAGCCAGAAGTGAGCGTTATGGGGCACAATATGCTCAATGCCGACCCTAATTGAAATAGGGGATGCTATGGCGCTATAACGCCATAGCCAATTAAATAACTAATTATTTAATTAAATCCCATTTGATATCAGCAACAACAGGAGTGTGGTCTGATGGTCTTTCTAATCGACGGGGCTCTTTATCAATCCAAGAAGCTTCACACAACTCTTTTAGTGAATCACTAATAAGAATATGGTCAATGCGTAAACCTGCGTTGCGTCTAAAGCCCATCATGCGGTAATCCCACCACGAGAAGCTTTTTTCTTCTTGTTCAAATAATCTAAAGGCATCGTGTAAACCTAGATTCATTAACTCTTGTAAGGCAGCACGCTCAGGCGGAGAAATTAAAATATCCTCTTTGTAGCCTTCGTGTACATCACGATCTTCGGGGGCAATATTGTAGTCACCAGTAATCACAAGGTTTTTGTATTGCTCCATCTCGCCTTTTAAAAAGGTCGTAAGGGCCTTGTACCATGCGAGTTTGTAGTCGTATTTATCGCTCCCAACAGCACTCCCATTGGGGCAATACACATTAATAACACGAATAGGTCCTTGCTCGGACTCATAGGTAGCGGCAATTAAACGTTGCTGCTCATCATCGAAAAATGGATTATTACGCACCACATCTTTAGGCTCAGTGCGACTAA
>JAAZGT010000038.1 GCA_012511095.1 Alcaligenaceae bacterium | reverse complement strand
GCAGCGTGAATGGCTGCTTGCTCATGACGCACTAGGATGTGCTGAAAATCTTTTTGACTGAAAATAGCGTCGTAGATATATAGTACTGCACCGCCGGGATAACCAAAGATGTGTTGAACACCTTGCTCAGCCAGACAGCGGACAACAATCTCTGCGCCCGTTAATTGTTCCATTTTTATGTTCCTTTCATAACCAGTACATCACCTGCTGATTTAAATGGCATGTATCGCAACTAAAAAGCCATCGCAGCGCTTAGACCCTCACAGAGAATCGCCACCCACAACAGCTATAAAGCTCGACACGATACCGCCAGCGGCTTGTACATCGCATTAAATATATGCATAAAAGTCAGAAACGGAGTCTACGAATTCGCTTGTGGCGAAATTCGACAGATTTTTTCTAAACTTAGGGCTATATAGCACAATGACATAGCGTGTAACTTATCATTTAACACTCAGTGGGTAACTGAGTGTTTATCGTCTATAAAAACCAGTGCTTTTTATGATAAAAAAAGCACAAAGTGAAACATTAGCCTATTGCCATTAAAAAATCAATAACATAGGCTAAAAAGCTCTTTTTTGTTTGTTAATTTAGGCAAAACACCACAACTTAAATACGATTAAAAGATCGTAGGGTGCATTGAGCCAAAGTTAAAAGAGTCACTCATAAGGGTTTATAATACTATCTTATTGTCACGCGCTACGATTTGGATGATTAACAAGTGCAATTAGATACCGACTCCCTCAATAAATTTCTCTATAGTTCGGAGCTCTACTTCGCTATACGTAAGTCTTTGGGCTTATTTGTCGTTATCTTTATCTTTTTTGGCCTGTTACAAGACTATCAACTAGGTATTGCCTTTGGTAGTGGTGTGCTTTGCATGTCGATTGTCGACCCGTCGGTGGCTTATAGTTTAAGAGCACGAAGTAATGAGTTACTTGCGACCATGTTTTTATGTAGTGCGGGGACTCTTATTGTCAACCTACTAGGTCCCTACCCCTCGATTTCTTGGATCGCGATTACGGCTCTAGTTTTCTTTTACTCAGTGCTAACAGTCTATGGTCGCTCCGCTGCCCTAATCGGCTTTGCCTCTTTACTGGCTATCATCTTAAATCATCAATACATTAAGCCTTTTGATGAGGCCCTAATCCATAGTGCATTGACGCTTTTAGGCTGCGCCTCATATTGGGTTTTTAGTATTAGTATTAGCTATATTTTTCGTAAATATGAGCAGCGTTTAATTATTGCGAGCGCACTTTACTCAACCGCAAAGTATATGTTGGCGCGGGCCCATTTATACGATGTCGAACGCGATTTAGACAAGAGCTTTCATCGTCTGATCAACCTCACCTCGCACATGATCGAAACGCAACAAGCTGCGCGTGACATGATCTTACGACATCTACCCAATAGCGATGAGTTCAGCACCTATGAGCAACGAACTCGCTTATGGGGTATTTTTAACCGTATGGTGGCGATTACAGATAATATGGTCGCGACGCATACTGATTATCAGTATTTGCGAGAAAAGCTAGGCGACCATGACGCTTTGTTATTTATGCGCGATACATTGGTTATTTTAAGTGCCACACTGACTCACGCTGCCACCGATTTGATTCGTAATGAGCCACTATCTTATCGAAGTAGTGTTAAAGCCGAGTTACGCGCTCTAGAATTTGAGATCGAGCAATTCCGTGAACAAAATCTGCAACAAGAAGATCCTGAAATTTATAGCTTAGTCATTCAGATTTATCGTCGCCTTAGAAATACACACTTTAATGTCGAGGAAATCAGTAATAATTTACGCTACGTTAAAAACTTCCAAGGCCCACCTGATCCTAGATTATCTGAACAAGATCAAGCGGCTAATTGTCCAGAGCCAGTAGACATTAACCCCTCGCTTTTACAGTTTCG
>JAAZGT010000274.1 GCA_012511095.1 Alcaligenaceae bacterium | reverse complement strand
TCATTGCGCAGCAAATCAACAATCATGAGATTTTCAGCACGATTTTTAGAATCATTTTTTAAATCAATGGCACGTTGCTCGTCCTGACCATCATTTAATATAGGCGCAGTCCCTTTCATTGGTTTAGCGCGAACAAGACCATTAGACTGAATATCTAAAAACAACTCAGGCGAAAAGCTCAATAACCATTGTTGATTTTCTAAGGGCAAATTAAATAAAGCACCATATGGCACTTTTTGTTGAGCACGCAGACGGCGATATAGAGCGACTGGGTGCCCATAGCTTTTAAAGTCTAAGGTACTTGTGAAGTTGATTTGATACACATCGCCACGTCCAATGGCAGCGTGTATTGCCTCTATTTTTTGATAATAATCCGCTGCGTTGATAGATAACTCAGCCTCGGCTACTCCGGCTACCTCATTAGGATAAGAGTTTAAAAACTGATTTAACTCATCGATATTAAGAGTTTGTTTTTCTTTAAAGCAAAAAACATGAATTTGATTGTTTTGAGAAGCTTCGCTAAGCTCATCATTAACTAAATCAACACCAAACTCATAGGGTATATAGAAAAAAGTAAATAAACCCTGATCCCAAGCGACTGCTAAGGCATGGTCTAGACTATCTAGCTCATTTGCGGAGAAACGAAGATGTTGCTCAAAGCCTGTTAATAGAGTTGATTGAGCACGAGTGGCATCATCTAATAATACGAAGTGATTCAATGCCTATCCTTTTAAACTTAAACGTTGTAAGGTTTGTGCAATGCTTGGATTGTCAGGTTTGCAAAGATGCACGTTGAGCTCAACGGCACACTCTGCAGCATGCTCGGTTTGCTTAGATTTTAAATGCTCTGCAATACGGGGGTGAAAAACTAAGAAGTCATGTTGCCAACACAACTCGGCTAATAAAGGCTCTTTTAGCCATTGGGCAACCACCGCATCAACACTTTCGCGACTAGTAAGAAGCCAGCAAATACGGGCTTGAGGTTTTTTATTTAATAAATCTAATAAAACTTGCTTATCTTGTTCAGACCACAGTGCTGGTCCACGCTTATAAACAGATAAAAAACGAGTTTTGACGTTATGTTTTTGGAGTTGCTCATTAAGCCAATCGCGACCATGCTCGGCGCGCACAATCATGACCTGTTTAGGGACCTTGTGATGTGCTTTAAACCAATCTAAAAATGACTCAGAGTCCGAATCACCGCTTGGGGCTACCAGCACCTTTTCAGGGGCAAGGCCCTGGGCAATTAAGGCATCAGCTGATACCTGCCCTACTGCAGCGGCTAACATATAATCAGGCCACTCTAAACCTAAGGCTTTTAGATGTGCAAAAAAACTATCAACCGCAAATTGGCTGACAAAAAACACAAAGTCATTGTCTTGCCAATCCGCGGGCAAATCAAATTCTAGTGGCATTAAACTCAAAGCTGGCAGACTGAGCTGCTCAAAATCTTTTAATAGATTTTGGAGCTCTACGCTTTTATGTGCCGGTCGAGTATTGACTACAAGATCAAATTTCATGCCACTGCAGTGATTAGAAAGTACGTTCAGCGCTTTGCTTAAGGGCCTCTTCAAGAATGCGTTTACCGCCTTGGGCTAATAAATCCTC
>JAAZGT010000273.1 GCA_012511095.1 Alcaligenaceae bacterium | reverse complement strand
CCGCCGACACGAGTCGCGGCAACAGACCTGGTTTTAGTAATGCCGCTAATCCTGCGCTGGGCGAAACACTTTATGAGCAGTTTTTGAGCTACGCAAAAAGCCAACACCCCGTTGTTGAGTGTGGTGAGTTTGGCGCAGATATGCAGGTGCATTTGATTAATGATGGGCCTGTGACCATTCCAATGACATTTTAATCACGATCTAAAAAGGCAGTGAGTCACTATAAAAACTCACTGCCTTTAATGCGTATTATGCGGTGTTAATTACTCGTTTTTATCACCCAAGTGAACTAAGCCCGGCATAATCATATTTTCTGGACGTAAGATTTTTTGCAGATCGTCTTCGTCAAGCAAACCCTCTTCGCGCACCAGCTCTAGTACCGCACGACCTGTTTTAAAGGCCTTTTTAGCGATACGGCTAGAGTTTTGGTAACCGATATATGGGTTTAATGCAGTGACTAAACCAATTGAGTTTTCAACCAGATTTTTACAATGCTCTTCGTTGGCAGTAATGCCCTCAATACATAAGACAGTGAGCATATCTAGTGCACGCTGTAATAAGCGAGTCGAGTCAAATAGCTTATAGGCAATGAGCGGCTCCATGACATTAAGCTGCAATTGACCAGCCTCAGCAGCAAGAGTTACGGCCAAGTCATTACCAATAATTTCGAAAGAAACCTGATTAACCGCCTCAGGAATTACTGGGTTAACCTTGCCCGGCATAATTGAGCTACCTGGCTGACGCGCCGGTAAGTTAATTTCTTGAATACCTGTACGTGGACCACTAGACAATAAGCGCAAGTCATTACAAATCTTAGATAACTTGGTCGCAGTACGCTTTAACATACCCGAAAACAACACGAAGTCACCCATATCAGAGGTTGCTTCGATTAGATCCTTAGCAGCGCGCACTGGGTGACCACTGAGCTCGGCTAAACGCTTCACAGCAATACCTTGATAAGCTGGATCGGCGTTAATTCCGGTACCAATCGCTGTACCACCGAGGTTCACATCAAGTAATAGCTCAGGCGCCCAGTTTCTAAAGCGATCAAGATCCTCTTCGAGGTTGGTAGCAAAAGCAAAAAACTCTTGACCTAAGGTCATAGGCACTGCATCTTGAAGCTGCGTACGACCCATTTTAATCACATGCTTAAACTCTTTGCTTTTTTTCTTAAAAGCGGCAATGGTGCGCTCTAAGCTCTGTAGCAGATGCTCATGACCTAACAATAAACCCAAGCGAATTGCCGTTGGGTAGGCATCGTTAGTTGATTGCGCCATATTAACGTCATTATTTGGGTGCAAATAAATGTACTGACCCTTTTGGTGGCCCATATGCTCTAGAGCAACGTTAGCAATTACCTCGTTAGCGTTCATGTTGGTAGAGGTACCTGCACCACCTTGAATCATATCGACCACGAACTGATCGTGATACTCGCCATTCATGATGGCCTGACAGGCAGTCGTTATCGCGTCGTGCTTTTCATTATTGAGGGCGCAAAGATCACGGTTAGCATCGGCAGCTGCGTGTTTAACAATAGCTAATGCCTTTACCAAATTAGGAAAATGTGAGATCCGAACCCCTGAGAGGTCAAAGTTATTTACTGCACGTAAGGTTTGTGCGCCGTAATATACATCTACTGGCACTTCTACTTGGCCAAGTAGGTCTTCTTCAATACGATATTGTTGTGAGTTTGACACGATGCTTGCTTTATGAAATGTGAACGAAATAAAAATTATAAAACTATTTTTACAAATAGGATCCTTAGCTGGGCCTTACGATAATAATTTCATAACAATTAAGCCATCATAAGGCGATTAACCACCCTAACAATGCGCTAATAGTGGCTCTAACTGCTCCCATGTCAGCGCTGCGTGCAACGACACCCGCACTCTGGCCTGCCCCTGCGGCACCGTTGGGTAGCGTATCGGCAGCACATAGAAACCAGCCTCTTGCATAGCTAATGACTTATTAACTGCAAGCTGATTAGCCCCATAAACTATTGGCACAATATGTGATTGACCAGGACAGTCTAGACCCTTATCTAACACCGCCTGTCGTAAGTTGACACTAAGTTGACGCAGACTTTCACGCTCTTGGCGCATGCCGAGCATCTTTTTAAAGGTGAAAAATGTCCATGCTGCATTGACTGGCGGTAAATTAGTGGAAAATATCAGCGGGCGCATTTTATTGATTAAATACTCACGGATAACCGGCGCACAAATCAAATAACCACCTACTGAAGCCACTGCTTTGCCAAAGGCCCCGACTAAGAAGTCGATCTTTCCTATTATACCCTGTTCTTCGGCTACACCTAGCCCACGCTCGCCAAAAACTCCAATTCCATGAGCTTCATCAACATAAAGCAATGTTTTTGGGTATTTATTTTTAAGCTCAACTAAGGCTCTTAGGTCAGCAATATCGCCATCCATACTATAAACACTTTCGACAACCACAAAGACTTTATCAATGTCTTGGTTATTTTGGGCTTGGATTAGTATTTGCTCTAATTGCTTATAGTCTTGATGCTCAAAACGCTGTCGCTGTGCCTTGGTGAGACGAATACCATCAATAATACTGGCGTGAATCAACTCATCGGACACAATTAAAGAGCGCTCATCCGCCAAAGCAGACAACACCCCCAAATTGGTGTGATAACCGCTATTAAACACCAAGGCTGCACGCCCAAAAGCCTCAGTCATTAACCCCTCAAGCTTGGCATGCTCTTCAAAATGTCCCGTCAATAAACGCGAAGATGCACTACCTAAGCCATGCAAAGGCAGACCATAAGTCTCTTTAAACTCTTCTAGTAACTGCTGATCAAAAGAAAGGCCCAGATAATCATTGGAACTTAGATCGAGCATCAGCCCCATTTTCTGGGTGGCTAGCTTTATATAACCCTCATTATCACGTTCAATATCTTTAAAGAAGCGAAAGCTATTTTGCTTTTTTATATGCTCTAACTCCTCTGCATACGATTGATATAACGGATTATTTCCTGCTGTCGCCATTTAAACTCCCTCTTTTTCTACAATGGTACGAATGCCATTAATTAATGTACTTAGCTCCTCATCACTAATAATATAAGGCGGCATAGTGTAAATGAGCTTACCAAAAGGCCTTAACCAAATACCTAGATCCAAACAAAGTTCTTGTATCTCGAGCATGCGCACGGGTTGCTTCATCTCAACCACACCGATTGCACCTAATACACGCACATCTTGCACTTGGGCTAAGGCTTTAAGTGGCGATAAACCTTGTTTAAGCTGCGATTCAATGCGGCTAATATTGCTCTGCCAGTCGTGACTCGTCAGTAAATTAATCGATGCTTTCGCCACCGCACAAGCCAAGGGGTTAGCCATAAAAGTTGGGCCATGCATAAAGGCACCTGGCTCGTGATTACTAATGGTATCAGCCACATGTTCTGTAGTTACCACCGCGGAAAGCGTCATATAACCACCGGTTAATCCCTTACCCAGACAAACAATATCGGCTTCTACATCGGCATGCTCAAAACCAAACATCTTGCCCGTACGACCAAAGCCGGTAGCAATTTCATCAAGGATGAGCAAGACATTAAATT